>NZ_CAUQJB010000007.1:0-154024 GCF_963518325.1 uncultured Vagococcus sp.
TTATTACGCGTGAATTAGAAAAGCATATGATTAATGTCCCAGATATGAATAAGTTGTCCTCTTGGGAAGCCATAAGTGACTTTGATGAATTGGTGGAGCAACTAAGACTTCGTGGCGTCGCGGATATTTATTCTGATGGAGTACCTGGTGGGGAAACCTTCGATGCTGGAGAAACCTTAAGGATTACGCTGAGATCAGGCTTGCAATTTGGCATACAACTAACAGAGGAAGACACTCAGGAAGAAAGAGAGGACTTAGTAGCCAAATTAGCTACGGTACTATACGGCTCTAATTCTCAGAAAAGAATTGAGAAAATAGGTAAAAGTCAACAAGCTAAAGTAAAAAGAGACTTAAGGCAGAGAGCAAAGAAATTAAACTACAGGAGATAACACTAAAAATGAAATGGTGAATGATTATGGCTACTAAATCGGCAACTAAATTTAAAAAGTACATTAAAGTGATACTAATAATTGCTATCTTGATACTTATAACACGTCTTTATCCACTAGCCAATCGATTTCGAGAGAGAAAGCCACTATCAGAAGCCAAGTTTTCAGATATTGTCAACGTCTTTGATGAAATTTATTGGTCAGAGTACAATCGACGAAATTTAACAATTAGCCACAGCTTATTAAAAATTCCAGTTCGTCCTAGTTTGGCCTTAGTAGAAAAAGTTGAATTATCACCGATTGACCACAAAACGTATGAAAACTATGCTTATGCGAAAGCAACGTATAAGAAATCGATATCGAATGAAAGGTTCCGTCCATCATTATCATTTGATGGCCAATTTCATGATTTTAGCATTACTTCAGGGGTAAGAATATCAGATGAAATAGAAATTCTTACAATGGACATTTATTATGTTGAAAAGAAAAAGATGGAAAGAAGATATATATTGGTGATGTATGAACAAGATAATGATAGTGGTGCTTATGTACATAAAGACTCCATGTCGGATCCCCTAACAATTAAACAATTTATTGACGATCATCAGATTGTTTTATCAGATATAAACAAAGCAGGTGACGCATTTACGTATGACATGTTCATTAAGGATTGGCTGGAAGTCAACGGCAAGTATAGTCGATTTAGTCAAGACGACATTGGGGAATTTTTTGAAGCGCCATCCGTTTTTAATAACTAATTTTTTTGGTTAAAAGAATAAACCGTTAAGGAATCAGCCTTTGTTAAAAGATGTTATTTCTAAATGGCTATCTAGGAAAGTAAAAGGGCTACGCAATCAACAATTTAGGCTGAAGTTACCCAAATAGTTGATGTTTTGCTTGAGAAGGGGAGATGAGAATGATAAAAGATTACATAAAAAGAAGGTATGGCTTCCTCTTGTTTTTGCTGATGCTGGTTTTATCAAGAATTTTTTTATGGGGAATCGTATCAGTCTCAGGTGATTCTATGGCGCCAACTTTTGAAGAAGGGCAGAGACTAGTGGCAGTAAATTTTTCAACAATATCTAGATTTGATGTGGTCACGATTAACTCACCGTTAGTTCCCAATGAGATATATTTGAAACGAGTGATTGGTTTACCCGGAGAAAAAGTTGAAATGGTTGATGATGTCTTAAGTATCAATGGTGAGACGGTGACTGAACGGTTTCTTTTAACGTATCAGTTGGCGTTTTATCATAACAAATTGCGTAATATTTATGAGGATGATGTCAATTATCAGCAAATAGCCTCAGAAGCAACTAGTTTTACAGAGGATTTTAGCATTGAGGTACCACAAGGCGAATTTTTTTTGATGGGTGACAATAGGTTGATTTCCATGGACAGTCGAAGCAACCAAATTGGCACGGTAAAAAAATCAGCCATAAGAAATGAAGCAAAGTTAGTTTTTTGGCCATTTAATAAAGTGCGTTTTCACTTGTAGATTAGTGTGATGACCATCGACTATCCTAAAATTAAGGGGACATCAGTTTATTAGGCATCCCATATATGAGAATAGAAGAGAACCATAAAAAAAGCTAACATTTTTGCAGGACATTGTTTTAGACCATTGGCCAAATGCCAATTCGGATTTCACGCAAGTTTCTAAAGATCATTTAGCTGATGTCATCATTGAAACAGCAATCTTTTTTCAATGATTAAAAAAAAATTCAGATACTGACGATTTTGTTAAAGCTTTAAAAATAAACGGGATGAATGAATCACGATTTTGAAAGAACAGAGTGTTAAGGAGAATAGATGGGAAATGAGCGTTTCTAGGTTATGGCATCTTACCACCATTGAAATCAGCAGTAATTCGTAACGATTTATAAAAAACTAAAAATGAAATGGTGATCGATTATGGCTACTAAATCAGCAACTAAATTTAAAAAGTACGCTAAAGTGCTACTAATAATGGTTATCTTGATACTTATAACACGTCTTTACCCACTAACCAATCGATTTCGAGAGAGAAAGCCACTATCAGAAGCCAAGCCTTCAGATATTGTCAACGTCTTTGATGAAATTTATTGGTCAGAGTACAATCGACGAAATTTAACAATTAGCCACAGCTTATTAAAAATTCCAGTTCGTCCTAGTTTGGCCTTAGTAGAAGAAGTCGAATTATCACCGATTGACCACAAAATGTATGAAAACTATTATTATGCGAAAGCAACGTATAAGAAATCGATATCGAATGAAAGGAATCATCCAATATTATCATTTGGGGGCACAAACCATATTTTTAGTATGTTTTCATCGGTACGGGTATCAGATGAAATAGAAATTATTATATTGGACAGGTATTATGTTGACACAAAAATGATGGAAAGAGATTATATATTAGTCTTGTACGAGCAAGATAGTAAGAGTAGGGCTTATATCGAGAAAGATTCAATTTCTGATTTGCCGAAAATTAAACAATTTATTGACGATCATCAGATTGTTTTATCAGATATAAACAAAGCAGGTGACGCATTTACGTATGACATGTTCATTAAGGATTGGCTGGAAGTCAACGGCAAGTATAGTCGATTTAGTCAAGACGACATTGGGGAATTTTTTGAAGCGCCATCGGTTTTTAATAACTGATTTTTTTGGTTGAAAGAATAAATCGTTAAGGCATCATTTTTACTGCTAAATTTCACCTAGATGTAGCTATATATTACACACCAAAAGTCACTCCAGAAATGAAGTGACTTTTAAGTGTTTATTCTATGTTTCCAATTACCAAGCTATCTCGCGCAGCATTTACAACATCAGTAGTGACTTTTGATAAATTGTTAATGCCCATTATTCTCTCAATTTGAGTAAATAGTCGATGAAGCAACCTGAAATTTCCATTACTCAATTTAATAATACTTGTGAGGGCATCGTAATCTTCATATGAAGTAGTTAGTCCCATTTCAGACCACTTATGTTCAAGCATATGGTTTAGCTCAGTATTATTTAGTTTTTTATATTCATGTGAAAATCCGACACGAGAATATAATTGTGGGTATCGAGATAATCTTTTTTCTATACCTGGCATTTCTATGAAAATCATCCCAAGATCATTTTTGTCATAAATATCTTGTAGGAGTTCAATTGTTTGAGTTTTTAATCGATCAATTTCATCTACAATAATCAATTCGATACCAGTGTATGCGTCTTCATTTGAAAGGACACTAAATATAGACTCCTGTCCATCTTCCTCTGAAAGATTATTTAGTTGGGTGTAGTAGGCTTCTTTTGACCATCTTAAGTTGCTAGAATATGATTCTAAATCTGCCTTTAAAGATTGCGGGCGAACTGCCGGAGCAGTTATAAAAAGAGTTGTCACATCTAAGACTTCTGGTGGGATATAGTCTTCAACTCGTTTGGGAATTGTTTGAATTATTTTCCTAGTTTGATAATAAGAAGGACTCTCAGTTTTATTTTCGATGTACCAATTAGTTACTTTTCTGTGAATTGTGGCTAAGGACAGGCTCTTATTTTCAAGATACATTTTTTTTATTTTTTGATTTTCTTCGGTCAGTTGCATTTTGTCTTTATCACTCCTTTCTTTAGCAACTAATCCAATTAATCCATTTGATCGAAACTTGCTGATCCAGAGTCTCAATGTTCGAATCGACACATTAGTTTTAGAATGAATCTCATTGAGTGTGAGATTCATTCTAAATAGGGTTGTATGATATGAAATTTATTCAAAGCCGCTAACCTTTTGGTTTCTGTAAAATTTATCAGTTACTTCTTTTCTGTCATTTTTTCACCACCTCGTAACAAAGAATATTATCACTACCATTATAGACAAAAGTTCCCAATAGTGTTAAATCTAATGGGAACTTAATAAAAAAAGAAACAATGGACGTTTGAACGGTCCCGTATGACTTGTTTCATAACTGGAGAGAAAAATGACGAAAACAGGGTATATTCGAGTCAGCTCAGATGGACAAAATTCTTCAAGGCAACGTGAGCAGTTAGAAAAATTAGATTTAGATATCATTTATGAAGAAATTTTTTCCGGACCAACCATGAATCGATTAGAACTACAAAAACTTTTAAGTGAGCTAAAAGCTGGAGATATTATTTATGTGACAGATCTCACTCGTATAACAAGAAGTACAAAAGATTTATTTTCATTGGTGGAACAAATTCGCCAGAAAAAGGCTGCCTTAATTTCCCTTAAGGATACCTGGTTAAATTTATCTGAAGAGAATCCTTATAGTGACTTTTTATTAACTGTTATGGCCGGTGTCAATCAATTAGAAAGAGACTTGATACGGGTGCGTCAAAAAGAAAGGATTGCGATTGCAAAACGAGAAGGAAAATTTAAAGGACGTATGCTGAGATATACAGATGCATTCTTTTTCTTGTCAATAGTTTGTAAGGGATTATGTAAATAACTCACAATAAAAAATATACGAATAGTTTCTGAACAATTAATATGATAGCATTAATTAGTATCTATCATTAGTCAAAAGGAGAGTTTTGATGAAAAAAATTGCAAAGGGGTATTATTTTAAGGTTATTCAATTATTACTTACTAGTTTTCTTATTGGCCAGTATATACCGGTGACTGTTCAAGCTGTGGATAGTGTCGTAGAAGATATGACTTTACAGCCGGTTGCACCACTCTACACCTACAGTGCAGTACCTGATTCCGATTTAAGAGATCATTTACCAAAACTATTAAAGGACTTGGAATCAGAAGACTATATCATACAACATCCAGTTAAACTGTATTCCGTCACGAGTGTTGAAATAACAGAAGATGCTTATTATCCTGTCATGGTAGATCAACAATTAAAAACCTTGATACGCTATAATAGTAAAGCAGATCTTTATGTATTAGAAAAGCCAGAAACGGTGGAAATGATTCGATCACATAAGGAAAGTTTGACTGACCAGGATAGCCTTTTATTCATAGATTTAGAGGGGATAATTGTAGGTAAGAGCCAGGATAGTGTGACCAATTTTTCCGAAACAGGCTTCTCAGAAATAGACAACCTAGTAACCAAAATTAATGTCTCTGAGCTTGATTTAGGAAAAAGTATAAACATGTTCAGTGATAACGAACAATTTTTTGAAAGTAAGTCTTTCAAAAATAGTGAAACTAATACATTTGACTCTTTCGAAGAACAACCTATCGTTGCTACATCCTCATCAACTAGACAAGATAAAACGGACACTTCAACAACTAATCTCGATTTAACGGTTAAATCGGTAGATGAACAAACATCATCAACTAATAACTCTAGCAAAAAAAAGGACGATTTAAAAGAAAGTTTGGATACCTTAGACTCGTCAATAACTACTACCTATTCAAGTAGTGTAGAAAACAAAAGTTTAGAGACTCCTTCAACAAAGAGTGATCCAAAAGAAGCGGGCCCATCTATTGAACATGCTAAAAACATGTTGGCAATGAAATTCTCTTTTGATTCACCTGAAGAAGCTTTTTACGGCACAAAAGATTACACGTCAGGATTAACCAACAGCGATGTTTACTTATCAGGTTCTTACATCAGATCTAATAATAATTATTATGTGGTTGAAAAAACCAAAGAAGGGGCCTTCCGATACGCCAACACTGGCTACTTGGCTTTGTATGGACAAGGTAGCGGCCTCTACTTAGAATGGTGGTCTGGGCGAACTAATATCCCAAATCGCTCGATAGAATTAAAACCTGAATTTAAAGAATATTATAAAGAAGCGACCTTCCACCCTTGGACTGGGCGAGACATGAATTATATTATGCGTTGGCTCAATCATTGGTCGACAAGTGAGTTTATGATTGTTAAATCTGGAGATATTGCGGATGATGTTTGGCTTTTATCTAAAAATGATGCAGAAATTGTTCCCTCTCTAAATGACAAATATGCTTATAAACAAATTTCACGTAAAAAAGAAACAGATAGATACGGTACAAAAGATTACATATCAGGATTAAGTAACAGCCATGTTTACTTATCAGGTTCTTACATCAAATCTACAAATAATTATTATGTGGTTGAGAAAACCAAAGAAGGGGCCTTCCGGTACGCCAACACTGGGTATTTGGCGTTGTATGGGCAAGGAAGTGGCCTCTACTTAGAATGGTGGTCTGGGCGAACTAATATCCCAAATCGCTCGATAGAATTAAAACCTGAATTTAAAGAATATTATAAAGAAGCGACCGTCCACCCTTGGACTGGACGAGACATGAATTATATTATGCGTTGGCTCAATTATTGGTCGACAAGTGAGTTTATGATTGTTAAATCTGGAGATATTGCGGATGACGTTTGGCTTTTATCTAAAAATGATGCAGAAATTGTCCCTTCTTTGAATAACAAAGACGCTTATAAACAAATTTCACGTAAAAAAGAAACGGATAGATACGGCACAAAAGATTACACGTCAGGATTAACCAACAGCGATGTTTACTTATCAGGTTCTTACATCAGATCTAATAATAATTATTATGTGGTTGAAAAAACCAAAGAAGGGGCCTTCCGATACGCCAACACTGGCTACTTGGCTTTGTATGGACAAGGTAGCGGCCTCTACTTAGAATGGTGGTCTGGGCGAACTAATATCCCAAATCGCTCGATAGAATTAAAACCTGAATTTAAAGAATATTATAAAGAAGCGACCGTCCACCCTTGGACTGGACGAGACATGAATTATATTATGCGTTGGCTCAATCATTGGTCGACAAGTGAGTTTATGATTGTTAAATCTGGAGATATTGCGGATGATGTTTGGCTTTTATCTAAAAATGATGCAGAAATTGTTCCCTCTCTAAATGACAAATATGCTTATAAACAAATTTCACGTAAAAAAGAAACAGATAGATACGGTACAAAAGATTACATATCAGGATTAAGTAACAGCCATGTTTACTTATCAGGTTCTTACATCAAATCTACAAATAATTATTATGTGGTTGAGAAAACCAAAGAAGGGGCCTTCCGGTACGCCAACACTGGGTATTTGGCGTTGTATGGGCAAGGAAGTGGCCTCTACTTAGAATGGTGGTCTGGGCGAACTAATATCCCAAATCGCTCGATAGAATTAAAACCTGAATTTAAAGAATATTATAAAGAAGCGACCTTCCACCCTTGGACTGGGCGAGACATGAATTATATTATGCGTTGGCTCAATCATTGGTCGACAAGTGAGTTCATGATTGTTAAATCTGAAAACATTGCCGAAGTTGATTTAGCTACAGCAAAAAAGAATCAGCTAGTTACTCCTTGGCATTTTTATGAAACAGGCAGAACCTCAAAAAAAAATCAATACTACTCACTTTCACTACCAGAGACCACTCGGTTAAATATTGACTTAACGGGATCATACAAAAAAAATTTAACAGTGTATAATAAAGAGGAGAAGAAAGTTTTTTCCACAGCCTATTCATCTGGAAAAGCAAGTGAAGTATTAGATTTGCCAGCAGGGGAGTATTATGTGATACTGACAGGTATTACCTCTGAGACGGCCTTTCAGATGAAAAGAAGTCAGTTTAAAGACTGGCAATTATCTATAGATACAAACAAAGATCGGACGCATATTTATGTTGGAGGTCATTATAATCAAGCGTTAACTGATCTATATGCACCCTATCATAACTCGACATTGTTGCCAACGGTTGTCCAAGTCACCAACACCCTATCAAGGATCTGGAAACAGTCTTATGGGAGATATCCAGTGTTGGATACTATATTTGGTACCGATTATCTGTTAAGTGCGCCGTCACTCACTCAGCCAACACTCACTAGTTTAGGTTATGTGCCATTAGGAAGTCAGATATTTACGTTCCCTATTCAATATGTTGGGCAAGGACAGTTTTATTCCAATAAGCAACTCTTCAATCCAATGATTGGCCCTCAACAGCGGTTTGTTATAGTCGATGATTTGCTGTTTTGGATAGCCGTCGCAGGTGTAACCATTGCTTACTCAGCCTATGTCGCTAATACTAATAATTTAACACTGACGATGCCCAGTTTTTTAGAATCGGATGCGGGTAGTTGGGAAGATCTAGATGATTATGGAGAAGAAATGAATCAAGTTATGGCTAATCCCAAGTATAAAGATAATACGAATATTGATTGCTCTGAAATTGCAGAAGATTTTGCCAAAGTTAATCCTAAGGGGACCGTTTACAATGTTATGGCAGAAGATGGTGGGAAATTTAGTGTTCTAGAGTATGGCCGAATTAGATCTGACATGGATTATCATATGGTTTTTTCATATCGAGGACTTATTTATGATCCCAGATACGCGTCTGTTCCCATTGTAAAAGATCAATACTTTAGAGAACTACAATCATTAAATATAAAGAAATTACACGTATACGAAATACAACTCTAGAAAAGGAAAATATATAAATGTTTACATAACAATTATATAAGAAAAAACGAATGGACAATAAAGATACAATGATTATCGCTGACATGTTAAAAGATTTTTTTAATATTAAACTATCTAAATCTGCAATGTATTTCCAAGATGATATTTATTATCAAACACCAGCTCTTTATTTTCGATTAGTTAAAGATAATAATAATGACAATAACTATCAATTAATTGAAAATGCTGTTGATTCTTTTGAGGGGAATTTAAAGTGGCGATTCGGAAAATCATATCCTTCTCGGATAAATTATGAAATTATTCCAAAAATCGCAAGAGATACTGACGATAATTGTTTTAAAGAGACTGGGATTTGGCGTAATTACAAATATAATGCTTTGGAATCAGAATATAAAAAAATATGTGAGTTAGCAATTGCTGATATACCTTATTTATATCAACACATGAAAGAGTACTTTGAAAAAAATAAGCCTATTGATAACGATTAGGCACTATTAAAATCCCCCTCTTTTTCCTGTATTTCGACTAGGAAAAAGGGGGGGATTATTTTAGTTAGTTCTTTATTTGGCTCAGTAGATTATCCAAATCAGTCACATCTATTCCATGTAGTCGTAGCTTTCTTAAAATCGTTAAATTGTGGTGCAGTAGTTTCTCATGTTGACTTTTCAATTGTTGGTAAGACTAAATGTTGCGGCTTCTTTCGCTTTTCTTCTTGTAGTTGACCGTTTAGCCGCGTAACACGTTCCTCTAACTTTGTAACGGCTGCAACATCAGGTAGGTCTTTAACTTGAGCTTCACTTGGACTATTTAGCTGCTCAGGGTCTATTCCTGGTGGTGCAATGATCAATCTGAAAAAAGATGTGTTACTTGAATGGTTGCCTAATTCAGACTATACCCAACTATCACTACCTGGACTTGAAGTGTATTTTGAAGGTGATATGACTTCTGATTCATACCAAAGTGAGCTATGGATTCCCATAAAAATTAAAGAGGAATCAACTAATCAAGGAGGAGAGTATGATTCCATTTGAAGATTATTATGTATAGAAAGTGTTTGAAACTTTCTCGCCTGATCAAAATACATACCTACTTAAAATCCGACAATTAATTTTTGATACCCAGAAGGAACTAGCTCCTAATGAATTATTAAATGAAAATTTGAAATGGAATCAACCAACATATACAGCAAAAAATGGGACAGCAATTCGACTTGACCAATTCGGTCCTGATAAAATCGCGATTTTTTTTCATTGCCAGACAACATTAGTGGAACAATTCAGAAAAATATTTGCCGACACCTTAGATTTTACTAAAAATAGGTCAATTATTTTCCCAACAACAGAGGATCTTCCTATGGATGAGCTGAAGATATGTATCCAGATAGGATTGACTTATCGTCAAAAAGCTGTATCTTCTCGATTAAATCATTTTTAATAGCAAAGAGACAAACCGATATTATATTGAGTTTGTTTCTTTTTTTGTATTATTTCTCTCTGTCATTATGTACAATAGATTACTTAAAATAGTGTGATTTATCAGTAAAAGTGACACGTTAAGGAATCAGCCTTTGTTAAAAAGATGTTGTTTCTAACTAGCTGTTTAGAAAAGTAAAAGGGTCATACAATCATCTAGTCAGGTCAGAGTTGCTTGAATAGATGATGGTGGACTTGAGAAGGGGAGACGAGTTGAAGAGAGAATTTACAGGTGAAATGTAAGGTCGCGAGTATCGAATTATTATGACAGATGACCTTTTATGGTTTGTATCAAGATATGAGAGATGATCAGGTTTTACTTCTTTCGGATTTCTATCTTAGTAAATAGGTTATGTTGAAAATTTTAAAGAATTTAATGACTCAATTGAAGCGTATCTATCTTATGATAAACTTTATTTTGCTCTTTTAAAATAACTAAATAAAATCGGCTAGTTGTTGTTCAAAAAACGACAACTATCTAGCGAAAATTCTGACTTACTTGAAAACACCAGTGAGAGATTTAAGAAAGCAATTGAGAATAAGTTATTTAATGGCTTGAAACATGCCCGCTGGTGTTCATAGGTGGGAGAGTATGTGAGTAGAACGAAGTTTTTTCAAAAGGTTGTTTGCATCTAATAAGAACATTTGTATGGTTATTTCTGCATGATTATAGGGCGTCCTCCTTTCCCTTGAGATCCCTTTAGGAAGACGCCCTTTTTTTATGTTATTTTAAATACATGTTATTGACATCGCTTACATCCTGTCGTACAATGACCGTGTTAGCACCATCACGACAACTAAATAATAATTTATGGCGTGCTCGCAAGGAGACTGCAATCCCCCTGCGATGCCCAAAAGACTACAGTACTAGTCAATCAGTTGCCAAGCTAGCTTTTACACCAGCTTCATCTATTGTACCTAATTTAAGCGCTTTTTTCTAGTTTTTTTCGCAAAATTCTAGAAAATGCTTAGGTTTATTTAAGGATAGGTGCGGCTGTAAAGGTTTGTTTTTTCATAATGGCATCAATTGGAACGAGATTAGACAGGTAGTCTAGTCTCGTTTTTTTGCGTATTCTGAGACACCTTAACTCGTCATTCAGATCTTTTGATGTTTGTTTATGGAAATAACATCACCTTTAATCACTGCCGTAATTATTAGGCTGTCAGTTGTCGTGCTGGGCTAGCTGTTGGATAGGCCTGTCCAATAGTCTTAAGGGAACGAGAAGTACTTCTTGTTAAAAATGGAAAAAATTGAGTCTGTGACTAGTAGCAAATTCGGTGTTGGAAAGGATAAAGGGTGTCGTTAACAGGTGTTTGTTAAAGAATGATCAAACAAGCGGGGTTTAATAAGGAGGTCTTATTGTGGAAAAAAGAAAGTTACAAGTTGGGTTAATTGCATTAATTATTGTTGGAAATATCGCAACAGGAATAACGCCGGCATTGGCCAAAATAGGCAATGCTTTTCCAGATGTGGGGCGATCGCAGTTGCAAATGATTGTTTCCATTGCTGCTTTATTGAGTTTTTTAGCATCGTTGATTGCTGGTAAATTACAGTCGGTCTTTAGCCAAAAAGTAGTGGTCTTAGGGGGAGCAGCTTTTTTGGGGTTAGGTTGTTTACCCTTAATCTTTCATACTAATTTTACGTTTCTTTTAATCATCTCTGTGTTTATCGGTGGGGGGAGTGGTTTAATGACTGCCACCATTCCGGCTTTGATTGCCAGATATTTTGAAGGCGATGCTCGCACTGCTATGTTGGGGAAAAAGACGGGATTTCAAGGGTTAGGAACGATGTCAATGACATTTCTTGGTGGCGTATTGGCTGTCTACGGCTGGCAATATAACTATGGCATCTTTTTATTGCCAATTGTTGCGTTTGTTTTAGGAGGGATATTGTTGCCAAATGATCCGGTCTTAAAGGTGGTGAAAGCAGAAGAAGTGGTTTCAGCGTCAGATGGTCGCAAATTTAAGGTGGCAAACGTTAACATAATTTTGTTATTGACACTGGCGGTCACCTTAACCATGCTTAGTTCCACCTTGTCTAATAATATGGCGCTACATGCGGATATTAAGGGGATTGGTGACTCTTCTGTGTCAGGCTTAGCCTTGTCATGTTACAGCTTAGGTACGATATTAGCGGGGTTTGTGGCAGGTCATGTGGTAAAACGCTTAAAGAGTCGGACACTTTTAGTCAGTTATTTATTGATGGCGAGCGGCTTGCTTATTATCGGTAACTGGCATCTGAAGGTTGGTTTGGTAGGAGGGGCCTTGGTGTTTGGGTTAGGTTATGGCAGTGTGATGACGCGTCTTCTTTATCTCATCACCTCACTACTGAAATCAACATCGGTCCCTGTGGGCATGAGTTTATTTTCGGCCTTAACCAGTTTGGGTTTTGCCTTATCCCCGATGTTAATGAATGGAGTGGCAGGGCTGCTATCAGATAATCTTGCGACGACTTCATTTTTGGTGGCACTAGGGTTTGCCTTGGGAATTGCGGTCTTTTTGTTGGTGACAAATGTTGAGAAAAAATTAGTCACACGAATTGCTTAAAAAAAGGAGGGACATCATATGTCTTATGAAGTTGATTATTTTAACGAGGTAATTGATCGGAGAGGAACGATTTCAGGAAAGTGGGATGGCCTTGAGGTTATGTATGGTCAAAGTGAGTTAGTTCCGATGTGGGTGGCAGACACGGATTTTCGGGCGCCAAGGGAAGTCATCGAGGCGGTGTGTGAACGGGCTAAACATGGTATTTATGGTTATGCTTTTTATGGTTTTCCGTATAAAGAGGCGCCAATTGCCTGGCATCAGCGACGCAATCAAATCGCTTATGAAGAGGACAGTCTTTTTTTCACCCCCAATGTCGTGGTCAGCCTTAATAATATTGTTCGAGCCTTGACGGAAGAAGGCGATAAGGTACTGTTGTTTAATCCCACTTATGGTCCCTTGGAAAAGCAACCTGTGTTTGCTAATCGACAAATTGTCAGAGGGCGATTGTTAAACCCACATAGCCGGTATGAAATCGATTTTCAAGGAATGGAGCAACTGGTTAAGGATCATGAAATTAAGCTGTTTATTCTGTGTAACCCACATAATCCAACGGGGCGGGTGTGGACGGAGAGCGAATTGAGTCAATTGCTAAAGATTTGCCAAAGGAAGGGGATTCCAATCGTGTCAGATGAAATTCATTCGGATTTGATTATGCCGGGCCAACGCTTTACCCCGATGATGAAAGTGGCAAGGGCTCTTGAGTATGAACAAGAAGTGATCATACTAAATGCTCCGACGAAAACCTTTAATTTAGCAGGGTTACAAGTTTCTTATTACATTACAGAAAACAAAGCGTACGTTGAGAAGATAAATCAGATCAAAGATTATAGTCATACCAGTGATTTGTTAAATAGTTTTGCCTATCTGGCCATGACTAAAGCCTATGAACACGGAGCAGACTATGTGGACACTTTAAAGGAGTACATCTATGATAATTACTTGTATTTGGTCAATGAGCTGGCTGTTTGTCCCTTTGCAAAAGTGACGAAGCTAGAGGCAACGTACTTGGTTTGGATAGATGTGTCCTCCTTGCCTTTAACCGGTCAAGAGTTGCGAGGGAAGATGGTGGCTAGTGGTGTGGCGATTCAGCCTGGGGATGATTTTTTTGAAGAGAAGGGGCTGTTTTTTAGAGTGAATATTGGTTGTCCGCGAAAAACACTGGAACAAGGGGTTCAAAGGATTGTCAACTGCTTAAGTGAGTGGGTTTAGGTCATAGTTGAAGATAAGTGGGTGTTAAGACTCGCGATATGACGGTGGTACCAAGCTAGTTTGGCAATAGAAGATCTTGCTTTGAGGATTCAGATGTGAGAGTAGATGACGTAAGGCTATTAAAATAAAATATGCTCATTTTTTACTTAGAAACAAGTTTTAATCAGTATTAGTTTAGCGAGTAAAATCACTGGGATTAGTTTATAATAAAGGGAGTCTAAGGTAAATTAATCAATAATTTGGAGGAGCATATGAAAAAAGTTATGTGTTTAGTGGCAGTTTTGGTTTTGGGAGGTTGTTCAAAAGTGGAAGAGGCCACTGACAACAGCTCAGTAAAACCATCCTCGTCGTCAGTTGTCTCAAGCAGTGAATGGACGGTGAACAGTTCCATAACGAGTGTCACTAGTGAATCGACGACTCCAATTAGTAGTGAGCCAATCGTCGAGGCGACATCTGAGCCCACAACTGAGCCGGAATTGCCTGTTATATCTGAAGCGGATTTAGCTGGCAAAGTCTACTCAGGTGAGGCTATTTTCGATGATGGTAGTCGGTCAGCTTATACTATCTCTTTTAATGCTGTGAAAAATCCCGACTTAGAAGGGGACGTCTTATTTACTTCTTTTCCAGGAAGTATGCCAGGGACAATGGAGTATTTTGATCGAATGACAATTGTTGTTACAGGGCCAAATAGCTATCGTGTAACGGCGGAGCAACCTAACACCGATAGTGTTACTGGCCAGTCTTGGATCACTCTTGATATTGTGAAACGTGGCGAGAATCAAATAGAATTTAGCTTAGGGGATAAGTATTTTGTTTTAACTTATGATGAGCAGGTGACCAGTCAACTAAATGGCAGTTAGTCATATGACGTAAGCACCTCTGTGTCCTCACAGGTTAAAACAGGGGAAAATTAAGATGATGTTAGGTAGAAATTAAGTCGAAAATCAAAAAAAATATGCTATAATTAAGTTAGTCACAATCAAAAGAAGACAACTAAATAGTTAAGGTTGGGCGAGAGCTTCAAGGATAGTTTATCTAGGGCGAGATAAACGGATTCTTGAGTGTGCCAAAAAGGGCGTATTCATTGTGAATGCGCCCTTTTTACATATGGACCATTTAGTGGCGAGGAAGGGTGTTGGTGAAGTGAAAAACAGATACAGGAATATTTTAGTGGCAGTAGACGGCTCGGAACAATCAGAGAAAGCGTTTCAAGAAGCCTTGCAGTTGGCGGTTGATTATCAATCAAATTTATTTATTGCACAAATTAGTAATGACGTAGAACCTCATCATAAAGGGTTAGGGTTATCGGATAAGCAACAGGCTTTGTTTGACCGAAAACTAGCAAAAAAAATAGCTGAAGCGAAGGCTTTTGGTGTGAAAACGACGAGGCCAATCATTCGATCAGGTGACCCTAAAAAGCAGTTGGCGAAACTGATTCCTGAAGAATTTGAGATTGATGTGATAATGATGGGAGCAACAAGTCAAGATGTCATTTCACGCATGTTAGTAGGTTCCACAGCGGGGTATGTCGTGGCTCATGCGCCATGCACAGTAGTAGTTGTAAAGTAGGCTATTCAATCACTAATAGTTCGTCACAGAAAAGGAGACAAAATGGATGAAAACAATAACTAAATTGATATTACTGAAAGAAATCCCCCACCATATTTTTGAGACCCTTTATAGTGATTTTTTCCATACACTTCAAAAGGAACTGTTAAAAAAGGGAAATGTGAATGAGATGCTTGATGAGTATGTTGAAGAAGCGAAAGCTTTAATATTGATTCAGTTGCAGATAATGGAACAAACTGATATCGACATCATCGCGAGTGATAATTTTCCACTTGTTAAGGAAAGGCTAGTCGAGGATGTTAGGATTAAATATGCAGAAAATCTGGAAGAAAAAGAGTATTTCTTAAGCCGTAGGTCTAAGCAATTGTTGCGGCAACGACTTCACTAATTAACGATGAATTTTGTTGCAAAAAGAGAGGGGGTTACCAAGCAAAGGCTAAAGGTAACGTCTTTTCTTTTTTTGTTAATGGGTCGAATCAGTTGAATACCACCATAGGAAAACATAATTCTTTACAAAGGATTAGAAGCTGAGGTACAATTTAATGACACTTACAAAAAGTAAGCGTGAAAAGGAGTTGGCCTAATGAAAATAGAATTTTTCCACGATGTTATTTGCAGCTTTTGTTTTCCCATGTCTTATCAAATGAGGGAATTGCAAAAGAGGCGTCCTGACATTGAGATTGTTCATCGTTCGTTTGCTTTAGTTAAAGAGGTTGAGGCGTTTGATACCATGTTTGGCTCGCGAGAAGCTGCAAAAATGGAAATTATGAGTCATTGGCAGCATGCTAATAAAATCGACGAGGAACATCGTTTCAATATTGAGGGAATGAAAGACAAAACATTTTTATTCCCATCCTCAATGAACGGTCTGATGGCCGTTATGGCTGCAAAGAGAATGGCCGATGATGAAACATACTGGAAGTTATTTGATGGGTTGCAAGAAGCCTTGTTTGTTGATAATAAAAATATTGAATCAATAGATGTAATAGAAGGTATTGTTAATCAAATCGGCTTAGATCTGGTAACATGGCGACGTTTTTTTGAGGATCCAGTGACCAAGGAACGGGTGTTGGCCGATTTAGAGCTTGCCAGAGTATATCAAATTAGCAGTGTTCCGTCGTTAGTGATTGATGAGACTTATCAGATTTCTGGGGCAAGGTCGGTGGCTCACTTACTATCGGCAATTGAGAGGATCGAAGAAAAAAATAGTCCCCAATCAATTGAAAATAATCAAATGGATGGGGAAGCTTGTCGTCTGGAAAATGGCACATTTACCTGTGATTAAGTTGGTAGGGGAAAAAGGTCAGACAGTGGGACTCTCTAATTGTTTGACTTGATTAACTTGTTATAGCGAGTTGCGTCTGTTGACTCGTGAAAAGCTACTTAGCCTTGTCATGAGAGTGTGTCTTGTGAGGGCTGTTGATACGTGATTTACTGAGACTCCTGCTATTAGGATGGAGTCAATTGGCGAAATATAAGAGCTGCGCTCTACCAATGCTTTTTTGATTCCTCGATTATGTGAAGCCATTTTTGTTGATAAAGTTGTGATGTTGACAATCACTTTCCTTATCCCATCATTTTCCATGGATTGAATAGTTACAACAACTTCATAAATAAGATAAACCGACTAAAAGATAGGGGACGCAGCTATCTTTTAGTCGGTTTATGTGACTATTGATTTAAAAAGTGTAAATGTTATAAAAAAAAGATATTTTAGAACGGATGACAACGATGCTTAAACGAACATTGTCTGTTAATTGTTAACGAGTTGGGATAGCGACTGACTTAAAAGGCTTTTATTGATATCGATTGTTATAAAAAGGGTGTATTTATAAATAGATGGTTGTTACATTAATAAACATATAATAACGGATCAATACAAAGAAAATTCAGACATTTTCGTTTAAAGGGGTTTATAAAATGTTCGATATATATTATACTTAACAGACCCTTTTATTTTAAAAGGAACGATTAATGCAGAGGAGAGTTTTATGAAAAACAAACATTTGATTAAGTTGACATTGGTAACGTTATTAGCTCCGACATTTTTAAACGCTCAAGGGGCAATTGCAGCGGAAGTACCTGTAAACGCTCCAGCAACAGAGGCACCGAAAGCGGTTGTACCTAAAACCGAAGTTCCGAAAGTAGAGATACCTAAGGTTGAGGTAGCTCCAACTCCGGCACCAGTGCAACCAACACCTGCTCCAGTACCAACACCAGTACCAACACCAGCACCAGAAGTAGTCCCTGTACCTGAAGTGGTTCCAACGCCAGAAGTGACGCCTACACCCGAAACACCAGTTAATCCGGCGACACCAACACCTGAAGTAGCGCCAACGCCGGTAACACCTGCGGCCCCTGGCACTGATACACCAACACCATCTCCAGGTGACGGGGTGGGTCATATTCCAGGCGAAAACAATGGAGGCCTTAACGCTCCGACCTTATCAGTTAACCCTGTTAAAACTATCAAAAAAGGCTCTATTTTTAACGAAAGAGAAGGCGTCTATGCCTATGATAATTCAGGTGATGTTAGCAAACGAATTAAAGTAGTAAAAAATACGGTTAATACTGCTAAAGCAACGCCTGAAGGCGGCGCACCTTACATCGTGATGTATGAAGTGGATTCCGTCGATGGCGGGCCAAAAACAACTCGAACAGTCGAAGTATATGTGGTTGATGACACTAAGTATGGTATGTTAACGGCTTCAATTTCAGATTTTACCATTGCTCAAAATGGTGATGTCACAGGTGAAATTAAAAAACGTCTGGTTGTAAAAGGCCCAGATGGTAAAGTTTTACCAGCGTCAAAATACATCATTGAGACTAATGGGTCTGCAGGTGGTGGTGATGCTGGGAAGTTTAATATCTCAGTTGTCGTGACGTCCACTGAGTATCATACCTCTACAGAAGTAACTGTTAATGTAACGGTACTTAAGGGTTTGACATTGAAGGCATCAGACCGTCGAATTCTTGTCGGCGATACCTTTAATCCTAGAGAAGGGGTGACGGCGTTTGAAACCATGGCTAACGGATCGACTAAGAATTTAGGCGATTACAACGGAACGACCGATTCTGGTCTTTCAATTATTGGTACCGTTAATTCGGCTATTGCTGGTGTGTATCCAATTACTTACTCCGCTAAAAGCGCCAGTGGTGTTGTAGAGTCAGTCACGGTTAACATTACAGTTGCTGAAAGTAAAATCACGATTACGCCTAAAGCTAACCCGATTGTCATTCATCAAGGGACAAAATTTGTAGCTGAGGATTATGCCACAGCCACGGATGAACGTGACGGTGCTCTTAAAGTAACAGCGACTCATACGGTGGACAGTAAGACGCCAGGGGATTATTCAATTACCTACACGGCCACTAATTCTGCTAATAAAACAGAAACGCTGATCGTTCCAGTTATCGTAGAAAAAAGAGTCCCGACACTTATTGTCACTCCGCCAACAATTGTCCAAGATCAAATAATTACAGATGAGATGATCAAGAGCTGGGTCAAAGTTGAAGACCCACTAGAGCCTAATTTAGAGGTATCTTATACATTAACGAAACGCGGTGTTCTTGATACTTCAACACTGGGCAATAGCTTTACTATTGATTATTCGGTCACGAACTCATCAAGCAACACTGCGACAGCCTCTTTAGAAGTGACGGTTGCTGAAAGACTTCCAGTGATTAATGCGACTGACCAAACTGTTAAAATTGGCGAAATAGTGACAGATGCCATGATTAAAAGCTGGGCGACAGCAAGTGATGTCGTAGATGGCGACAACTTAGCAGTGACGGAGTACACTTTATTAGATGGCGACATTGATACCAATGTTCCAGCCAGTAAGTATAGAATTGAGTATTCATATACTAATACAGCTAATAATAAAGATAGTAAAATAATCACAGTGTCCGTGGCAGATGTGTTGATGCCCACTCTTAACGTTGAAAATCAAACCATGTATATTGGGGATAAATTAACAGAAGAGATGATTTTAGCTTGGGCAACCACTGAAAATGCTGAAAATGTTGGCTTTGAAGTAATCGGTGAAGCGATTAGAGTCACAAATCCAGGTAGCAACTTAGTTGAGGCTGGAACTCACCAAATCAAGTTTACGGCCTATTCAGGGGTTAACAATGGCAAAGAAGCTAAAGCTTTATCCACTCAGCCATTTGCACCGAAAAATGCTGAAAAGACTATTACTTTAACTGTAAAAGCCAAAGATGCTGGCTCTAAGAACACCAGCCATACACCTGCAAAACAAAACACAACTAAATCGGATACCAAAACCAAAGCCATTAAATCAGCTAAAGCAAATCTACCGAAAACTGGCGTAGAAGAGACTAGCATGATGTCGTCATTGATGGGCTTGATGATGGTCGTTGTTTATTTCTTCTTTAAAAAGAAACAAGATGGTCTAGATACAGATAAGCTAGATTAGTATTTAATATTAAAAGGATTCTGTTTTCACTTTCACGTGAAAACAGAATCCTTTTTTTAGTTCTCAACCATCTTATACAAGGGATAGGTAGGGTCTTTTGACAGTTCTTGGATGTTACGGCGGAAACGCTCGTAACGCCTGTCACAATAATCCAAGAAATTATCTCCGCAATAGTGACGGATTAAGGCCCAAACGGTCCATAGTAAATCTTGTGAGAGGATATAGGCCTTAATTTTTTGAATGGCATCATCTGGGATAGTCTGACCGTAATACTGTTCAAGTAGTTGCTCAATGGCTACTTTTGGCAAACGGGTTTCGACGATATAGGCAGCTAAGTCGAAGGTGGGATCATTGAGTCCAGAATATTCCCAGTCAATTAAGTAATATCGATTGTGATCATCCACTAAAAAGTTTTCTGGCACGGTGTCATTGTGACACGGAACTAATTGGACATCTGTAACATACCTCTCAAAAAAGTCATAGAGTTTTTTCTTTAAGGAAGGATAGTCAAAAAATAAATTACCATTGATTGACTGAATGACTTCTTCGTATTTGGTTAGTTCGCTTTTCCAATCAAAGGCTGTTTCGAATTGAACAGGCGAGGTGTGAACTTTTTTTAGGATGGCTGTTACGGCTGCCAGATTCTTTTCAGCAAAGGGATCGGCTTGGGCTAAATTTTTACTATTGGGTATAAACTCGCTAATTTTAATGCCGGTTTCAGGGTCGAAATAAATGCAAGTTGAATTGATGTTTAGGGATGAAACGATGTCAGTATTGACCTGCTCAATTTGACGATCAATCATTATTTCGGTTAAAATGCCAGGTTCTCGAATGACGTAATCCTTGCCTTTGATGTTCATTCGATAGTTGTAATTCGTTAGGCCACCAGTAAAGATGGACCGGTCAAAAGTCAAATCAGGCTGATTAAAGACCTCTTGCAGTTTTTCGCTAATCAATAAATCGATAGCCGTCTCGTTACGTATGTCATCTCTGTTTATCATGCTATTACATCCAATCAGGTTTAATAAAAAGCAGTCTTCAGGAGTCATTATACTCTATTTCAATTGTGAAAAAAAGGATAAGCCTTGACTTAGCTAGGAAGAAAGGGAAAATAGTTGTGATTATCCAAGTGAAAAGCAGAATAATCCAACAATCGCAAAATAGTCCAAGGATTATTTGGTAATCGGTTACAAAAGTACCAAATTATCGATGAATTTTGCGTTTTTCTATTTTAGCTACATGCTAAGATGAAGATACTTAAGAGATGGCCATGATTTAAGCCATCATAAAAAGGCAATGTGGCAGTAAATAAAATGACTAAAGGGGTAATCAGATGGACTATCATGGAGACGAGGCGTTAGGTTTAGTGGAGACGATTGGCATGGTTCCTGCCATTCAAGCAGCCGATAGTATGTTAAAAGCGGCCGATGTGGAATTAGTATCCTATGAAAATGTGGGATCAACTTTAGTGACGGTGATGGTCAAGGGGGATGTGGCGGCGGTGACGTCATCAGTTGAAGCCGGTGCCGAGGCCGCTGGGCGTATTGGCAAGGTGACGGCCAGTAATGTGATGCCAAGACCCATTCGACCAATTGGTCAGATTGTCATGGCCCACGATATTGATCAAGCGTGACGGTTAGGCCCCTGGCGATGATGCTAGGATCAGAGTAAGAGAAACGATGACGTGAAAGAAGGAGGTCAAGCAATGAGTGAGGCGCTTGGATTTATTGAAACATTTGGATTAGTTTTTGTGATGGAAGCAGCAGATGCCATGTGCAAGGCGGCAGATGTGGAGCTAGTTGGCTACGAAAATGTGGCATCAGGCTATATTTCAGTTTTGGTTAAGGGCGATGTTGGGGCGGTTAATGCGGCGGTGGAAGCTGGTGTTGAGGCGGTGGTAAGCCTTGGCGCAGAAGTATACAGTCATAATGTGATTCCCCATCCACATCAGGATATTGAAAAGATTATTGCTCGGTATTCCTTTGAAAGCTAAAGAAGGAGGTCGTCTGTTCCATGTATAAAGTTGATAAAGATCTGTTAGCCATTCAAGAGGCTAGAATTAAAATCGAAGCCGCCAAAGAAGCGGCTGTCGAATTAAAGGATTACAGTCAGGAGCAATTGGACATCATTGTCCAGAAAATGGCAGAGGCCATCGCCCCTTATTCGGAAGAATTAGCGAAAAAAGCCGTGGCAGAGACTAATTATGGTATTTGGCAAGATAAGTGTTTAAAGAACCGATTTTCAAGCGAGTATTTGGCTAAACAGTTAAGGGGAAAGCGGTATGTTGGGGTCATTAAGGAGAACAGTCAGGACGGGACTATGGAAATCGGTGTCCCAATGGGTGTGGTTGTCTCATTAGTCCCCGCTACTAGCCCTGTTTCAACGACGATTCATAATTGTTTAATCGCCATTAAATCAGGTAATTCCTTGGTTTTTTCCCCTCATCCCAGAGCAAAAGCCACGATTCAGCAAACCGTAAAGATCTTGAGTGAAGCCGGGGCGGCAGCCGGTTTACCTGAGGGCGGACTGGCTGTCATGCAGTTAGTGTCTCCTGCTAGTACAACAGCGTTGATTTCCCATGAGGACACGGCCATGACGATCGTGACAGGGATTCCTAAGTTATTGCCTCAATTAAAAGGATCTGGCAAACCATTTATTTACGGTGGCAGTGGCAATGGCCCGGTTTTTATTGAACGAAGCTGTAACATTGAGCGGGCTGTTGGTGATGTGATTAAAAGCCGTACTTTTGATAATGGGATTGTGTCAGCGGCGGAGCAGTCGATCGTTTTAGATGGTCCCATCGCTGATCAGGCTAAAGAGGTGTTTGCTAAGGCGGGGGCTCATTTCCTGCAAGGTGAGGAAGTCAATCGTTTATTGGCTGTTTTAGTTAAGGCGAATGGCGAATTAAATTCGGAAAGTGTCGGCAAGTCAGCTAAAGAATTGGCACAGTTAGCCGAGATTGAGGTAGGATCAGAGACGTCTATCTTCATTTGTGAACAAGACTATGTCTCACATCACAATCCTTTTGCTCAAGAGTTGTTTAGCCCCATTGTGGCACTCTTTGTCGAGCCCAATTGGCAAGAGGCTTGTGAAAAATGTATTGAACTTTTAATGGAAGGTGGCAAAAGTCACACCTTGGTGATTCATTCCAAAGATGAAGGGGTTATTCGTGAGTTCGCCATGAAAAAACCAGTTGCAAGGGTGTTGGTCAACACCCCCTCTACTTTAGGAGGCATGGGAGCCACCACCAATTTATTCCCCTCCCTGACCTTAGGCAGTACCGCCATGGGCATCGCTCAGGCCTCAGATAATATTTCACCGACTCATTTGATCAGAATCAGAAAGGTCGGTTATGGGGTGCGCCAGTTTAAGGATTGTTTTACCAGTGAAGCAGCTGAAGTGCAAATGGGCAAGCAGCTAGCAATCGAAGAGGTGCTGAGAAAGATTATTAATGAACTAAAGGAGTGAGAGGGATTAGAAATCAATTTAACTTAAAAACAAAAATTGTTATGGGTCGTGGCTCGCTTGAAACATTAAAAACTGTCAGTGGTCATCGGGCCATGATCGTTGCGGATAAAATGATGGAAGACTTAGGTTATTTAACTAAAGTGGTAACGGATTTAGAAGAAGCAGGCCTCTCAACTAAGGTTTTTACTGAGGTCAAACCAGACCCAGATACTAAGGTTATTGCAGCGGGGATTCATGTCTATCAGGCCTTTCAGCCTGATGTGATTGTGGCGATTGGCGGTGGTTCAGCCATTGATGCTGCTAAGGGGATTTTTTATGGGGCCCAAATGAGTCAGGAAACGAGTAGGCCTTATATTATTGCCATCCCTTCAACTAGTGGAACTGGTTCAGAAGTCACTGATTTTTCTGTGATTACTGTGGAGGATCAAAAAGTGGTGATTGTTGATGAGTCTCTCAGTCCTGATTTAGCCATCTTAGATGCTACTTGTATTAGCACGGTTCCTCAGCGAGTGGCGGTTGACACAGGCTTAGATGTGTTAACCCATGCCACAGAAGCCTATGTAGCCACCAATGGGACCGATTTTACTGATGCCTTGGCTGAAAAGGCAATTAAACTTATTTTTGATCATCTGCCTGTTTTATACGAAGACAGTGACAATCACGTCTCTCGCGATCGAGTCCATAACGCCTCGTGCTTAGCTGGAATTGCCTTTAACAATGCAGGCTTAGGCATTATTCACAGTTTGTCTCATGCTCTAGGTGGCCGTTTCCACTTGCCCCATGGCCGCTGTAATGCCTTGTTATTGGAAGAAGTGATTCGCTATAATGCTGATTTGGTTGGCGAAGGGAAGACGGCAGCCGCTGAGAAATACGCTCAGTTGGCAAAAGTGTTGGGCTTGCCGGCTCGGACCGTCAGAGAAGGGGTGGTCAGTTATTTAGATGCAGTTGGGCAGCTAAAAAAACAGCTGGGAGTGGAATCAAGCTTGGAAGACTTGCCAATTGATCTGGCGACGTTTAAAGACGCCGTTCCTCAACTGGCTGAAATCGCTCTTGGCGATCGTTGCACACCGACGAATCCGGTTCAACCAACTCAAGAGGCACTGGAAAAAATATATCATCGTCTGTATTGATTCCTCACTTAACGAATGTTATTTGATTGTTTTATAAGATGTTCAGTGACTATTAAATCAAGAAATGAGAGGGCTAAAAATGAATGTAAATGAAATTTCAGAAAAATTTGCTGATGCCACTAAAAACATGTCTTCAGAAGAAAAATCAGCCATGTTAAAACTATTTCAAGGGATTTCCCAGGAATTAGGGAAAACAGATGGGGCGGTGACGGCTACATGTGCAACTGACAGGTCAGTGGCCAACCCTGATATTCCAAAAGATGGCAGTTACCCTGAAGGGATGACGGAGCGTCTAAAGCGCTTAAAAGACCACTATTTAAAGGCGGTTCCTTCGATTACAGTTCAACGGGCGTTGGCTTACACGAAGGTTGCTAAAGAAAACCCTGGTTTACCCCAAATCATGTTGCGAGCAAAAGCCTTTAGGGCAGCTTGTGAAACAGCGCCATTGTTAATTCAGGAAGATGAACTAATTGTTGGACATCCTAATGGCGCACCTCGAGCGGGTTCTTTTTCACCAGATATTGCGTGGCGCTGGACGAGAGATGAATTGGATACAATACATAATCGGGCCCAAGATCCTTTTTATATTTCCGATGAAGATAAACGAATCATGAAAGAAGAGCTCTTTCCTTATTGGGAAGGTCGTTCTTTAGATGAAATCTGTGAGCAACAATACCGTGAAGCTGGGTTATGGGAGTTTTCTGGGGAGGCATTCGTCAGTGATTTGTCTTACCACCAGATCAATGGCGGTGGCGATTCCAATCCTGGTTATGATGTTATTTTGATGAAAAAAGGCATGAAAGACATTAAACGGGAAGCTTTAGCGCATTTAGAAAACTTATCAATGGAAAAGCCTGAGGATATTGATCGGATTTATTATTACAAGTCTGTGTTAGATACGACAGAGGGAGTCATGACCTATGCGAAACGCTTGTCTGATTATGCTTACGAACTGTCGGAAAAAGAAAGAGACCCACGCCGAAAAGCGGAATTGAAAAAAATCGGGGAGGTCAATGCTCATGTACCAGCCAATGCTCCGAGAAACTTCCAAGAAGCACTGCAAACTGTTTGGACGGTAGAGTCACTGTTTATGCTTGAAGAAAATCAAACGGGCTTGTCTGTTGGTCGGGTGGATCAGTATACCCTGCCATTTTACGAAGCTGATAAAAAGGCTGGTCGTTTAACCGATTACGAAGCCTTTGAAATCGCCGGTTGTTTCCTGATTAAGTGTTCTGAAATGATGTGGGTATCAAGCGAGGGGGGATCAAAACACTTCGCCGGTTATCAACCCTTTGTCAATATGTGTGTCGGCGGATTGAAGCGGGAAGGTGGAGACGCCACCAATGATTTAACGTATTTATTAATGGATGCTGTCCGTCATGTTGGGGTTTATCAGCCATCCTTGGCTTGCCGTGTCCACAATCAGTCGCCACAACCGTATTTGGAAAAGATTGTTGACGTGGTGCGGGCGGGGCTTGGTTTCCCAGCGATTCACTTTGATGATTCTCATATTAAGATGATGTTGGCGAAAGGCTTTAATATGGAGGATGCTCGTGATTATTGTTTAATGGGCTGTGTTGAGCCTCAAAAATCTGGTCGTTTGTATCAATGGACCTCCACAGGCTATACTCAATTTCCAGTTGCGATTGAATTTGTGTTAAATCGTGGGGAAATGTTGTGGTGTAAAATGAATCCTGGTTTGGATTTAGGAGGGCTTTCACAGTATAAAACCTATGAGCAATTCGATGAAGCGGTTAAAAAGCAAATTGAATACATCACCCGTTTATCGGCAGTGGGAACAGTTATTAGCCAACGGGTTCATCGTGACATTGCGCCTAAACCACTGATGTCCTTGATGATGGAAGGTTGTATGGAAAATGGTCGAGATGTGACAGCAGGTGGCTGTGTCAATAACTGGGGACCGGGCTTAATCTGGTCTGGTTTAGGGACGTATGCTGATTCCATGGCAGCCATTAAAAAATTGGTGTTTGATGATCAGACCTATACCCTGGAACAGCTGAGAGATGCCACTCGAGCCGATTTTGCTGGTTACGAAGAGGTTCAACGGGATTGTTTGGCAGCCCCTAAGTACGGGAATGATGATGACTATGCCGATTTGATTGCGGCGGACATTATCAACTGGACCGAGCGGACTCACAGTAAGTTTAAAACCCTTTATTCAATCTTTAGTCATGGAACCTTGTCGATCTCTAACAACACGCCTTTTGGTGAAATGTTAGGGGCAAGTGCCAATGGTCGTCGTGCTTGGACGCCTCTTTCAGATGGCATCAGTCCAACTCAAGGGGCTGATAAAAAAGGACCGACGGCGATTATTAAATCGGTCTCTAAGATGGATGTGGCCGCCATGAATATTGGCATGGTTCACAACTTTAAGTTATTAAAAGGGATTTTAGAAACCCCTGAAGGCCGTCAGGGACTGATCACCTTGCTGCGGACGTCGTCGATTCTGGGGAATGGGCAGATGCAGTTTAGTTATGTGGACAATGAGGTCTTAAAGCTAGCTCAGCAGAATCCCGACGACTACCGTGATTTAATTATTCGAGTAGCGGGCTACAGTGCTTACTTTACGGAATTGTGTAAGGAAGTTCAGGATGAAATTATTAGTCGGACTGTCTTAGAGCATTTCTAACACAGTTAACTGAAGAACAAAGGTGAAATGATTGGAAAAATTAAGTCAAATTGAGCGAAAAGCACGCATTTTTAATGTCCAAAAATATTCCATTTACGATGGCCCAGGGATTCGGACGCTGTTCTTTTTTAAAGGGTGTCCCTTAAGGTGTAAATGGTGCTCCAATCCAGAGAGTTTAGAGCGAAAATATCAGGTCATGTATCAGCGTAATATGTGTTCTGACTGTGGTGAATGTGTGGCGGTCTGTCCCTTGAAGATTCATAAAATAGACGCTTCAGATGGAAGTCATTATGTGGATCGGTCGATTAATTGTAATGGCTGTCGGCTTTGCGAGAAGGCCTGTCCGAAGAAGGCTCTGTCCATTGCGGGAGAAGATCGGCTACTGTCTGATTTATTGGCGATTGCCTTGGAGGACTTGCCCTTTTATCAGACCTCTGGTGGCGGCGTCACCCTTGGTGGGGGTGAAGTTGCCACACAGCCAGATTTTGCTGCCAATCTGCTGATGGAATGCCAAAATGCTGGGATTCATACGGCGATTGAAACGTGTGGCCATGCTCCTCTTAAGTCCTTATTAAAAATTGCCGAGTTTTGCAACTTGTTTTTATATGACATGAAACACATCGATCCCGAGAAACATCTTGAATATACCGGTGTCCGTAATGAACGGATATTGGAAAATTTGACGGAGTTAATTGAGAGACGGTATCAGGTCAAGGTTAGAATGCCGCTGATGAAAGGGTTAAACAGCGATTCAGAGACTATTCGAAAAACCATTGAATTTTTACAGCCCTTTAAGGACCGTCCGAATTTTCAAGGGATTGATTTATTGCCTTACCATAAATTAGGTATCAATAAATACGACCAGTTA
Organism: uncultured Vagococcus sp.; assembly: GCF_963518325.1. Classification (NCBI taxonomy): domain Bacteria; kingdom Bacillati; phylum Bacillota; class Bacilli; order Lactobacillales; family Enterococcaceae; genus Vagococcus; species uncultured Vagococcus sp. The sequence continues at coordinate 28,127 of NZ_CAUQJB010000007.1, forward strand.
AATAAAGAATATACCGTCAAAGGCGATTTGAGTTTATCTGAGGCCGATTTGGACCAGATTGAGGAACAAATTAGTCAGTATGATTTTCCTGTGAAAGTCATTCGCCATTGATGAGATTAAGTTAATCGTTGAATGGAGGTTCATGATGGAGCGTGTGATACAAGAATCAGTTCCTGGTAAGCAGTTGACTCTCGCCCATGTTTTGGCGTCTCCGATGGCCGATATTTGTCAGCGTTTAGGAATTGAAGAGGGGGGAGCAGTTGGCATTATGACTGTGACCCCTTCTGAAACGGCAATTATTGCGGCTGATGTGGCGACGAAAGCAGGGAGTGTGGCGATTGGTTTTCTTGATCGTTTTACAGGTTCATTGGTTATTACGGGAGACGTGGCCAGTGTGGAAGGGTCACTGCAGGCAGTGATAGCTCGTTTGAGTCAGTTTGGTTTTACCGTGGTTGAGGTGACCCGGACATGAAACGGCACGTCATGATTATTGGCGCAAGAGGCAGTGGCAAGTCGACTGTGGCCAATTGGCTCAACGAGACTTCTAGGCCCTTGAAACCGTGTCAAGATGCCATTTATGGACAACATACCATCGATATCCCTGCTGGTTATTTAGAAAATCCTTCGATGTACCGTTACATCTTATCCTTGTCACAAACAGCGGCAGTGGTCTTACTTTTAGTTGACGGTAGGGCGGAAATGACTGTTTTTCCACCTCAATTTGCTAAAACCTTTCCATGTCCAGTTTGGGGATTAATAACAGGAGATTCATCTTACCGTCAGGTAGCAGAAAAACGCTTAAGAGAGGCCGGCCTTAAGCCTCCCTTTGAGTTTTTTGATCCTACTGATCAGGCATTGCTGAACTTAAAAGAAAAATGGTTAAAAAGACTAGAAAAGGAGGAGGCTTATGAGATTTGTGACGGAAATTGAATTGAAAACAAGTTACCGTCAGTCTCCTTTTGCTCGTTTTAGATTGGCAGAGGATCAGCGCTTGACACCTGAGGCTCGTCAGTTTTTAATTGACCACCAGATTGAGATTCAGCTGACGGATGAGAGAGAAGAGGCCCAGCCACTCTCTTTGTCAGATCAGCAACTGATAATAGTCTGTCAAAAACTGTCTTCTTTGCTATTACTGGGGTTTAGTTTACTAGTGGAGACGCATATTGAATTGGCAGAGCAGGTCATGATATGGCAAGCTGACATCGAGCGCCTACAAGATGGGGGCGAGTTCAGAGGGTTGCGGGACGAAGCCAATGACCCATTCACCCCTCAGCCAATCACCCCTTTTCACATTCAGCTAGCTCAAGGACGAGCGATAGCGATGTTAAATTGTATTCGAGCATCTTTAGCTGAACTGGGTTTGCTACTTTCTGACAGACGGAATCAACAGGTTGACAAGGTTCGGCTTTCTCAGGAGAAAGGAATGGTCAAGCAAATAGCATGGGAATTAGATGACAAATTAAGAGACTTAATCAGAGGGGGAGGAAAATGACAGCAAACCCAATTCAGTTTGCCAATCAGTTGATTGCTGACTTTGAAGAAGTCATGACGTTACCTAAAAAGTCAGCAAACGCCATTTATTATACTGGGGTCGATTTGGGAACCTCCTGTATTGTTCTCTCAGTTCTAGATGACTCCTTCCGGCCAGTGGCTGGTAATTACCGTGAGGCAAATGTGGTCAAAGACGGGATGGTAGTCGATTATTTAGGCGCGATTCAAATTGTCAGAGAACTCAAAGAGGAGTTGGAAGGCAAACTTGGGCATGAGTTGCGTTACTGTGGTGCTGCGATTCCGCCAGGCACGGAAATGCTTGACTCAGGTGTCATTCGCCATGTCGTGGAAGCTGCCGGTTTTGAACTGACGGCATTATTAGATGAACCGACTGCCGCTAATGCTGTGTTAAAGATCAAGGATGGTGCCATTGTTGATATTGGCGGTGGAACGACGGGGATTACGATTATGGAACAAGGTCAGGTGGTGTTTGCAGCCGATGAAGCAACAGGCGGCACTCATTTTTCACTCGTGGTAGCTGGCGCTTATGGCATGCCGTTTGATCAGGCAGATATCTATAAGCGAAACCCGGACCATCATCAGGAGCTATTACCTGTCTTGGGACCGGTTATTGAAAAAGTGGCTAGTATTGTGACCCATTACATAAAGGGTTTTGATGTCAAGGAGCTGTATTTAGTTGGCGGGACCTGTTGTTTAACAGGCATCGAGGCCATTATTGAAAAACAAACCTCGATTCCGACGTTTAAACCAGACAACCCCATGTTTGTGACGCCCCTAGGGATTGCCTTAAATTGTACCCAGATTGAAACAACCAACCCTTAAGAGGTTAGGACGGAGGTGGAAGATGGATTATCGAATCATCCAATCGCCCTCAGTTGGGGCACTGGATATTATTACGAGACGAATGGGCATGAGTCAATCGGCGACTCAGGAATACCGTCATTACGATGCCATTGGTCTTATTCAAGGGAAATTGATCGACATGGTGTATGTGGCCGATTTAGCAGAAAAAGCAGCGGGCATTGTGGCGGTTGATATTCGCGGAAGCTGCCCGCAAAATATGATTTTATTGGCATTGTTTGGTGATACGGCCTCAGTCGAAACCGCACTCACTAACATTCAAGATAAAATGAAAAAAAAGTAGAGGCAGTGATTGAGATGCTGGCAGCGAAATTAGTGGATAATGTCTGGGCCACACGAAAAATGGAGTCACTTAATGGGTTAAAATTTATGTTGGCAGAAGTGATTGATGAAAGTGATAACAAACAGCGATTAATTGTGGCAGATACGATTGGTGCAGGCATTGGCGATCGTGTTATCATCTGTACGGGCTCTTCCTCAAGGCAGATATTCGAGGACACCAGAATCCCCATCGATGCGACAGTCATTGGGATTATTGATGAGGATTGCCACTTTTAATCAAGGAGACAGAAAGCAGGTGGTAAGGTGAAAAAACTTATCTGTGTGGCGGATATTCAAGAGATAGGGAGTGAGAGTCGGGAGTGTTTGATCGATGATCAGACGATTATCACACCAGCTGCAGCGGATTTAGCTGAAGAGAGAGGCATTACATTTGTCACTTCAGTGGTTTCTAAAGAGGTCATGGGGGGATTATTGGCACAATTAAGGGCTAATCCGACGTTGCTTCAGCAGTTGATGACGATCTTGTCTCAGCCTTTTGATTCTGAAACAGACCCGTCGGGATTTCAATTGATTCACGGAGAGTCGATCCACTATCAGAAAGCTGGGGCGGGGCTTTTCAAACAAAGGTTGTTTGAGCATTTTCCTGGCATAACTGTTGAAATGGTTCAACTAAAAAAGGGAAGCCATCAGGAGTTTTCCGGTCGGGAAACCATTCAGTTTTTGCTTAAAGGAAAGTTAATAACGACGATCCATCAGAAGTCTTTTGCAAGTCAGATAGGGGATAGTTTTTATTATCCGTCTGATGTTCGAGGGACTGTCAAGGCGATTGAAGAGAGTCAGTTACTTGTGATTAAAGCGACAAATTAATGTCAGTAAAGGAGGTATCTTGTGAATGCCATAGGATTAATAGAAACTAAGGGGTTAATTCCCGCAATTGAAGCAGCCGACAGTATGTTAAAAACAGCTCAAGTCGAGCTAGTCCAGCGTTCGTTTGTGGGAGGCGGGTTAGTCACCATCACTGTGACTGGCGATGTAGGGGCAGTGAAGGCCGCTGTTGATGCGGGGGTGACAGCAGTTCTCCAGTTTGGTCAGGCTCACTTAAACAGTCACCATGTAATGCCTCGACCACACAATGACGTGGCATTACTTTTGGCAGAAGAAAAAGGAGTGGAAACTGATTCTTTGCCTGAAGAAGCATTAGAAGCAGCAGTTAATCAAACGTTGACTGATGAAGACCTGAAAAGGATGTCGGTCAAACATCTTCGACGCTTGGCAGCGGAGTATGAGAATTTAGGTTTGTCGGAACAAGCATTGGCAATGGCGAATAAAGCCACCTTGCTTAAGCGATTTAGCCATAGCCGGGAATAGTTGATTGGCAAATAAAGTCTGTAGGAGGTTGGAAGAATTTGGAAGTATGTGATCGTGATTTACAGTCCATTCAAGAGGCACGCAATTTAGCTCGTGAGGGAAAAAAAGCGCAAGAAATTCTAGCTCACTATGATGAGCAACAAATTGATCGGATTATTTGTCAGATGGTCAAAGTAGCTGAAGAAAATGCCCTTAAGCTGGCCGAACTGGCCGTTCAGGAGACAGGCTTTGGCAATGTATCAGATAAAAAGTTAAAAAATAACCATGCGTCAAGGGCGCTTTACGCTTTTATTAAGGATATGAAGACAGTCGGTATTATTAAAAATGATCAACAGCAAAAGTTACTTGAGATTGCTGAACCAATGGGGCTGCTGATGGGAATAGTGCCATCAACAAATCCGACATCAACGGTTATTTACAAGGCAATTATTGCGCTAAAATCTCGCAATGGGATCGTTATCTCCCCTCATCCCTCTGCTTTACAAGCCTCATTATTGGCAACTAAGCTGATGAATGATGCGGCAGTGGCGGCTGGAGCACCAGATCATATCATCAGTTGTATTTCTAAGCCATCGATGGCGGCGACCAATGAATTGATGAGACGGGAAGAGATTGCGCTGATTATCGCAACCGGTGGCGCGGCTATGGTCAAATCGGCATACAGTGTTGGGAAACCAGCTCTGGGGGTTGGGCCAGGAAATGTACCGGCGTATATCGAAAGAAGTGCGGATATTCCAACAACTGTGGCGAATATTATCGCCAGTAAAACCTTTGATTACGGAACAATCTGTGCGTCGGAACAGACGGTGATTGTAGAAAAAGTGATTGAAGCAGCGGTTGTCAGTGAGTTTGAACGACAAGGCGGTTACTTCATGACGGCTGAAGAGACATCGAAAGTGGCTAAGATTCTCTTTGTTAAGGGGTATGGGATGAATGCCAAATTAGTGGGACGTTCCCCGCAAGTCATTGCGGAGGCTGCGGGAATTTCGATACCAGAAGGCACTAAAGTTCTATTGGGACGGCAAGAGGCGGTTGGTCCTAGCGATCCTCTTTCTTATGAAAAACTGACGACAGTTCTCGGTTTTTATACTGTTGAAGATTGGCAAGAAGCGTGCGATCTGACGATTGCTTTGCTTAATAATGGTGGGGTAGGTCATAGTTTTGCGATTCATACCGAGAACCCTGAAATAGTGATGAAATTCTCAGAGAAACCGGTTTTTCGTATTTTAGTTAATACTGGCTCAACCCAAGGCGGTGTTGGGATTAGTACTGGCTTATCGCCAGCGTTCACCTTAGGTTGTGGCACTTGGGGTGGTAGTGCCACCTCGGATAATGTGACGCCTTTGCATTTGATTAATATCAAACGGGTGGCTTATGGCATTAAGCCTAGCCAGCAGTCAGCTGAACCAACTGCTCCATCAAGTCTAGATGACTTGGTAGGTGAGTTAATGTCTCTCTTACAGAAAAGTGGTGACAGCTAGTGACTCAATATGAGGCATTTGCCAAATTATTTGACACAAATTTGTCGAAGGCAGATTCTGCAGGCATTCCTTTAGGGATTTCCAACCGTCATATTCATCTGTCCCAAAAGGATGTGGATGACTTATTTGGCAAGAATCATTCCTTGACAGTCTTAAAGGCGTTATCCCAACCCGATCAATATGCCTGCCAAGAAACGGTCTTAATCTGTGGGCCAAAAGGGGCTATTGAAAAAGTTCGGGTTCTGGGGCCGGTTAGATCTGAGACTCAAGTGGAGGTATTAAGTGGCGATTGTTTCAAATTAGGCCTTAAAGCGCCTATTCGTCAATCAGGGGATATTGACCAAACCCCAGGCATCACCGTTGTCGGTAGTCATGGGACGGTTGTTTTAGATAAAGGTGTGATCATTGCCCAGCGGCATATTCATATGACGTTGGCAGATGCGCAGAAATTCCAAGTAACTGATAATCAGCTTGTTTCTCTCAAGCTATCAGGGATTCGTGGAGGCCTGCTGGAAAATGTGCAGGTGCGTGTCAATGAAAGTTTTAGTTTAGAATGTCATTTAGACATGGAAGAAGCGAATGCTATGGGATTGACATCATCATCCAGAGTATATATTAACTAACCATAATAGGAGGAAACAGAAATGAAATCAGAAGCATTAGGACTTATCGAAACTAGAGGATTAGTAGGATCAATAGAAGCAGCAGATGCCATGGTCAAAGCGGCCAATGTCGTCTTGATTGGCAAAGAATTAGTCGGTGGTGGTTTAGTCACCGTGATGGTCAGAGGCGATGTAGGTGCCGTTAAAGCGGCTACTGACGCTGGGGCTGCTGCTGCTCAGCGGATTGGTGAATTAGTTTCTGTTCACGTTATCCCACGTCCTCATGGTGATGTTGAAAACATCTTACCAGCCAAAGCTTAAATCAATGAATCAGAGTGATAGACTTAAAAGGATTATCTTTTAAGTCTATCATTTTGGGTTTGTATTTGTCTTTCAACTATAGTATGTTTAAATAGGTAAACGCTTTATTCGTCAACCTTCAGTTCGACTAAAGGTTGTAAATTAATTTAAGGTGGTGTCTTCAATGAACAGCGTCAATCCTTTGCACCAACTGATAGACAATAAGTTATACAGCCGTTACAGTAGTTTAATCCCAATCTCCAGTGTTTCGCTAATCTTAATTGATCATTTAGGGGAAATTTTGATGGAATTTAACCCAGTTCCAGATTTTTGCAAACTAGTCTGTCAGGAAAACGATCATCAGGTCTGCGACTATTGTTTGACTTGTTTAAAGCAAAAAGAAAATCGTTATGTTTGTGACTACGGCTTGGAAAATGTTTATGTGCCAATTGTTGTAGACAACCAGACCTTGGGCTATATAATTGGTATTCAAGCTTTTTCGACGGAAACTGAATATAAAAAATTTTTATTGGACCTGCCCCAAATTAACGTGGAAACTGGTGTGGAAGTTGAGAGAATAGCAAAAGCGTTAGCGGCTTTAAAGACTGTTGATGACAAGGAAATTAGAATATATGAGCAGATTTGTGGTCATGTGGCCAATAATATTGCCCTAGATATTCAAGAAAAAATTATTGATGGTCATCAGGATTTGGAACGCTTATCCATAGAAAAAGAAATTCTTGAGAAAAAAATCGTCGAATTGGAAAGTAAAAATGATTCCTTAGTCATTAACCCTCATTTTCTCTTTAACACCTTAAATTCCATCGCAAGAACAGCTTATTTTGAAGAGTCACATACGACTGAAGAACTTATTTATTGTTTGTCTGATATTCTTCGCTACACGCTAAAACAAGAAAGTCAAATCCATACGATTGAATCGGAAATTGATTACATTAAAAAATATCTACATATTCAAAAAGTCAGGTTTAAAGATCGACTTAATTACACGATTGATATTCCAGATTATTTGCGGTCTCATTACATCTTAAACATGACGCTTCAGCCAATTGTGGAGAATGCCTTAATTCACGGCATTACCCCGAAACGAGATGGTGGAACCATTAAATTATCTGCAAAAGAAGTGGGTAAGAGTATCGTTATTGCGGTGGAGGATGATGGTAATGGCTTTCCAGCCAGAGTATTGACGGAAATTGAAGCCAATCAAGATGATAAAATGAGTTTGGGATTTCGCAGCACGGACCGGCGTTTAAAAAAATATTTTGGCTCTGAGTACGGTTTGTTTATTACCAAGTCTGATTACAGTGGGTCGATTGTGACAATAAAAATTCCTGAAAATAAATTGAGGTGATATGGGATGAGTGGTATTTTAATTGTGGAGGATGAAGATATCGAAAGAGAGTTTTTGGAAACAATTGTGGCCAAGGAAGTGGGACAGACCAGTGATATCTGGACATGTATCACCGGTAATCAAGCCATTGAACTTGCGAAAGAAAAGCGGCCAAATATCATATTTATGGACATTCTTATTCCGGAAAAAGACGGATTGTCTGCTCTAAAAATAATTAAGACCTTTTTACCAGATGTAAAAGTCATTGTGTTATCGGCTTTTTCAGATTTTTCTTATGCCCAAAAGGCGATTGAATTAAACGTCAATAAGTATTTATTGAAACCGGCCAACCCTCGGGAGATCATTGTTTCTTTAAGGGAGTTAATCGAGTCGTCCGCTGTAGAAGAACAGCCAGAACCGGCATATCAAGGGTTTATTAATGAAGCGATTCAGTTTATTCAGCAAAGATATACAGAGCCTTTAACCTTAGAGGTTGTGTCGGCTCATGTTTTTATGACCCCTCAATATTTTAGTCGAGTCTTTAAAAAAGAAGTGGGTCAATCCTATACCGACTATGTTAACGGGTTGAGGGTGAAGCATGCCTGTCTCTTGTTAAAAGAAACAGACTATCCGTCCTACCGGATTTCAAGTGAATGTGGCTTCAATGATCCCTCTTATTTTAATCGGGTCTTTTGCAATCAAATGAGTCTCACACCGATTAAATATCGAAAGCAACAGTCATAATGGAAGAGCCCAGGTCTTACGCCTGGACTCTTTTTCTGTTTGATCTATTTTGAGGAAGAGCTAATTAAATCGCCATTTTTTTGGCAAGTATTTGTTGATAGTGTCAATGCCTTCCTGATTGATGCCGTAGACGATTTGTAATTGCCCTTGCTCATCTAAGGTAAAGGAATCTTCGTCAATCAAACCATTTTCTTTCAGGGAAAGGAGATGATCGAGAAAATTAGCATGGGTGAATTGACGTTCTCTGCCATAATCATCTCTCAGTCCCGCCATTACAGTGTCGATATCGGCTGTTTTTTCAGTGGCAATAAAATGTAACACGCGTGAACGAATTGGTAATAACATCTGTTTACGCCTCCTTCTTTTTAATGAAATCAAGGGGGTTAACTGAGACGATAATCGCACCAGCTGTGATGATAATTGCGCCGATAATCATCATTGGACTTAATGATGTATGCAAGAAAATCGCTGAGAAGATAACTCCCCAAAGAACGTAGGTACTGTTTAATGACATGCCTGTGGCGACACCGACTTTACTGTTGGCGATGTACCAAGCCAAAAAGGAAATGGCTGCGAAAAGGGCGCCAATGGCAATAACTATCATGATTTTAGGTGAGGATAAAACAGCAGTGAACAACCCTAGTGCGTTGAAAATGGGTAACACAACGGTGATAAACAAGATGCCAGAAACACCTTGACGAATGGTAATGGCGATGTTTGAGTCAATCATCGACATGCCAAATGCTGAGAACACACCTTCAAGTCCCCAACCAACTGCGGCAATCAGGGCGCAAATCATTCCTAAGGCAAAGTTAGTTCCCACGTTACCACCGCCATCAAGGGAAATCATGATGGCACCAGCGATACAAATGACCATCCCGATGCCCACTCGTTTTGAAATTTGCTGCTTTAAAAACATCCGTGCAAAAATTGCACCAAACATGGGGAACAAGGCGGATATGGGAATGGCAGCAGCACCTGCTGAAGCAATCCCAATCAGGTAAGCCCCGTTGGCTATTGGCCCGCCAAAGACAGCGCCTAAAATAACCATCAAACCTGGAAAGGTGCATAGGCTACGGCCGATTTCTTTGAACCGTCCTTTGATTGTGTTGTATATCACTAACCAAATCGCAGCAAGCGAATCATTAATAGCTGACGCGACGAAAGGAACAGCAAAAACGCCGGCTACACCAATCATCGGCTCTAGTCCCATTGCATAAGCCGATACGGTACTGTATAGACCAAAGGTAATCGCAGAAATAAAACCCGCAGCAATCCCTTGCTTAACAAAGGAGGAGGACATTTGTTTCTTTTTTTCTAAAGCCAAACCGTTCCCGATACTTAATTTTTCTTCCATAAATTGACACCTCTAACTGTTTATTTTTGACAGGTCAGCGTATTCCGTAAGCGGATACAACTGAACTGCGTCGATATAATTGCTACACTCTTATTATAAAAGAAACGGGTTACGTAAACTTATACTATTGCAAGATAGTTATTGGACTAATTAGGGGAGTTTCAAATGAAGGTTGGACTATTTATACTTTTGTGGATTATTTTAATTCTGATTCTTCTATTATATCAAAGTTTACTAGAGAATGACGTTAAATAAATTTTATTTGACAGGTCACGAAAGCCGTGTTATTATTTGTAAGTCACAAAACGTAATCATTACGCTTTGTGGTTTTGGCAGAATTTAAAATAGGTTAAGAGGGAGTGATAACAGTGAAAAAGCTGATTTTGGGAATAGGTATAATGGTTATGGGCGTGTTAGGCGCCTGCTCGGCTGGCGACGTTCAGAAGGACTCACATCAAGAGAAACTAAAGGTGGTAACAACTTTTTACCCAATGTATGATTTTACTAAACATATTGTGGGGGATGAAGGGGAAGTTAGCTTAATGATTCCTGCTGGGACAGAAGTTCATGACTATGAGCCATCTGCAAAAGAATTGAAAAAAGTACAAGATGCCGATGTATTTGTTTATAATAATGAAAATATGGAAGTTTGGGTGCCCTCAGTCTCAGATATTTTGGCGGAAGGGGATCTAACCGTCATTAAAGCAACGGAAAATATGGTCTTACTGCCTGGTTCTGAAGAGGAACACGATCATTCGGAGGAAGACTCTCATGAAGGTCACAGCCATGAACTGGATCCTCATGTCTGGTTAGCCCCTAGTTTAGCGATTAAACAAGTAGAAGAAATTCGCAATCAGTTAATTACTGCCTATCCGGATAAAAAAGACGTATTCACCAAAAATGCTGTTAGTTATTTAAGTCAATTAACTGATTTGGATCAGTCATATAAACAGACTCTGGAAGCTGCTACTCAGAAAAGTTTTGTCACTCAGCATGCCGCTTTTGGTTACTTGGCTTTAGAATACGGCTTAAAACAAGTGCCAATCGCAGGCCTATCGCCAAGTGAAGAGCCATCGGCTGCCAGATTGGCAGAATTAAAAGATTTTGTTAAGGAAAATGACGTTAACTATATTTATTTCGAAGAAAATGCTACGGATACCATTGCCCGGACCTTAGCCGAAGAAGCAAAGGTTAAGTTATTAGTGTTGAATCCTCTTGAAGGCTTAAGCAAGGAACAACTGGCCAATGGGGATGACTATCTGTCAGTCATGAAGGAGAACTTAGCCTCATTAAGTAAAAGCGTTAATTCAAAGGGAAACGCGAAACTTGATGCTACTAAGGAAGCAGAAAAAACTGTTTATCATGGTTATTTTGAAGATAAGCAAGTAAAAGATCGGGAGTTGGCTGATTGGGCCGGTGATTGGCAGTCGGTTTATCCTTATTTACTAGATCAGACATTGGATCCTATTTTTGACTATAAGGCGAAACAAAATAAGGATATGACAGCCAAAGAATATAAAGACTATTATCAAACGGGTTACGCCACGGATATTAAGGAAATTAAGATAACTGGCACATCCATGACGTTCATTAATGATAAAGGGGAGTCGGCTACTTCCGACTACAACTATGTGGGCTATAAAATTCTTGATTATGAAAAAGGCAATCGTGGTGTTCGCTACTGCTTTGAAGCAGTTGATCCTAAAGCCGCTTATAAGACAGTGCAGTTTAGTGATCATACGATTGAACCTAGTCAATCCGCACATTTTCATTTATATTTCGGGAATCAAAGTCAGGATGAGCTAGTCAAAGAACTGGATAACTGGCCAACTTATTATCCTGCTGGTTTATCAGGATTTGAGATTGCTCAAGAAATGATGGCTCACTAGAGTCTAAAAGGTTAGATCATTAAGTTACTAATGATCTAACCTCTTTTTTTGATGCTATTTTATTAAAATTTTGGCGGAATTTTAAAAATTGATAAAAGAATTGACAGATAATTTTGTTATCGTTATGAAAAGAGACCTAATCATCGAATTTTATTCAACTTTTTTACTTTCCTTGTTGGATTCTGGAAGATTGTTGATGGCAATAAAGGGGAGAGAGCCATCGGTTTCAATGCGGTCTCCGCCACCGTTACGACTATGATAACTGGATGTAAAATGCTCAACTGTGTCAATATTTCCTAAAAGACGACTATCTTGAAGGGTTTTTATAACAAAATCTCGTTCTTGATCGGTATTTTCGGCGATTTTGTGAGTAATTTGACCTGTAAAGAGAGACAGACCAATATTACGATCATAAGTGGCGGCGCCGAGCCAGTCAGCTTGTTTGCCACCAGGTAAATGCCAACCATCTGGAGTTTTCCATAGGCGAATATGATGTCGTTTACGAGGATTGTGATTAATCTCTCGTTCAAATGCTAATGTTTGTTGCTGCTGAAATAAAAAGAGTGAACTAACGGGAGCCGTGGGATAAGATTTCCCCAGAACACTGGAGCTGGCAATTTTTAATGCTGATGTTAGGTTGAGTGAATCGGCTTGATGCCAGCCGGCTTGTTGAAAGGCCTGGATAATCGCCGCTTTTTCTCCATAAAAGGCCAGATTAATTGGGTCCCCTAATAAACCATCTCCTGTTTGGGTGCGTCCAATAAAATAGTTTGGAACATAAAGCCGGGTTAATTGGCGGTTTACCCATGGCAAAACCACGTAGGCACTAAAGAACCAAAACAGCATATAAAAGAAAATATGAATCTGTTTTGTTAAGATGGTGGCGAAAAGTAACCGGTAGATGATTAGGGCTAAGGAGATTGTGATCACTAATTTAATAAAATGAAAGCCCATGCGAAACCAACTGTGATGTCCACTCATGACGTCCCTCCTTATGATATGGATACTCTTACTATAGCAGAAATAATCACTTCTATATAATAATATGGTTTGACTGACGACCATTATTAAGGTGTCAGTCATGGAAAATATTTTCTTAATAATTTCTATTTTTCGAGAAAAACAATGGTATAATTTGGAAAAGCTTGAAAAATGCTTGTTCATCTAAACTGAGGGGTTATTTGTTAAAGAGGAACGAAGCGTATTACTTGGGCCTGCATCTTATCTAGCAGAGATGGAGAGTCGATTTGCTAGATAAGATGGCGTTGAAAAACGGATAAGCTCACTCTTTATTTAACGTGATACTGGTACAAAAAGAGTGCTCCACTTGGCGTGATTAAGAGAGAAAGAATAGGGGAACCAACGTGGATGATATCATAAAAAATGATTTTGTGCTATTTTTACAACAAAAAGTCAATGGGGCATTAGAAGAAGTTGGTTATGAAATACTGTTGAGAGACAGTAAGGACAACCACTGTTTTCCGGTGTTAAAATTTGAAGAAGTACGCAACAATCAAGCCTATTATCTGGCCTTTTTAACGTGGTTTGAAGTGGAAATTGGGCGGTTATTAGATAACTACCCGAAGAGTTCCTTTTCAATTAATTTTACACGAGCTGAATTGTTTTATGATGAAACCATGGCGTTACTAGATCGAATCAAAGCAAACAGTGATCGGCTGACGATTGAAGTAACGGAAGAAGTTGTGATTAATTTCCGTCTTGTGACTGAAATTAAAGGGAAATCATTCATATCTCAACTAAAAAAGATCAAGGAAATGGGCTATCAGGTTTCCATTGACGATATTAGTTCTGGGCAAAACAGTGTTGGGGCTATTTTAGAATGGTTGCCATATATCGATGAATTAAAGATTTCTCATGTTAATTTTTTGAAATTAGGATTGGAACGACAAGCCTTAGCTAGCTTAATTGAATTTTGGCAATCATTTTGTGAAAAAAATCGTTTAAGACTGGTGATCGAAGGAATAGAAGAAGAGGCTGTGTTTAATCAACTTAAGAAGCAAGGGTTGACTCTTTTCCAAGGCTTTTATTTTTCTATGCCTTTCCAAGGAATGGGGACAAACAGGTGATTTTGGGATGCAACGCCACGTTGCCAACTCAAAAAATCTAAGCAACGAATTGGTGCGACTATCATCATTGTCTAAAATCAGGAGGTGGTGTAAGATGATTCTATCAATTGGAACCAAGCTAAAGATGGTTCGAACTGAATTAAATCTTTCTCAAGCAGAGGTAGCGGAGCAGTTAATGGTGACCCGTCAAACCTTGTCGAAATGGGAACTGGATAAAAGTCTCCCTGATTTGCTGAGTCTAAAGGACTTGGCTTTATTCTACAATTTATCACTGGATGCCTTACTTGAGATGGCAAAGGAGAAGATTCGAATGTTATCAGTCTTAAGTCATGAAGAATTAAGCAAGTTAATCGCATCAAGGATGAACAAGGGACGAGAGCCAAGGAGGGAGCAGGAAGCGTTTGTGTTACATCGATTGATCCAGCCACTTCTTTCTCAAGTTGAAGGGGGCAGTGAAACCCTGTGGTTCGCTATCCAACAGCAGCCGATAATCCCTAGCCGTTATTATATGCCGAATTATGGCATGACAGCTGAGGATACTAAAGAGTGTCTGGCCTTCTTTCCGGGCTATAGCTATAAATTATGGTTGCTGACTAAAACCAATTTCATTGTCCTTAATTTAATTGACTGGTTTGAAAAGGCTGAATTCACAACCTATCAATTATCTGAGTTGGATTTTTTGGCAGTTGGAAACATGTATGATGCTAAAATGACTTTGGGGAATCCAGCGGGCCTCTGCTATCGAATGAAAACAGGGCAGTTTGATTTAGTGACGTTAGCAGACAATGAGGCCGAGACCCTTTGTCAGGTATTAAGGAGACTGGATTCGGAGGGGGCTTATTTTATTGAAGTAACGGCAATCAGTCTCACTCAATTTTGCAAAAAGTACGCTAAAAAAGGATATGCCCCACCTGTCTAACTTAAGTATTTGGATAAGAGTCTGTAAGATGAAGCTTAAGGATAAGGAATGATATGAATGGAAGCTGAAAAAAGAACACTTTATTTAATGGGAACCGTGATTCAACTTTGGGTCGACCACCGTCAATCAGCTTATTTATTGGATCAGGCTGAGGAGAAGTTGATTGACTTTGAAAAACGATTTAGTGCCAATGATGCTCGTTCTGATTTAATGGCGATTAATCAGCAATCCGGTCTAAAACCGGTAAGAGTCTCAAGGGATTTGTTCGACCTCATTGCCATTGGAAAAGAACAAAGTGTGTTGGCGGATAGCTTTTTAAATATTGCGATTGGCCCATTGATTCAAGAGTGGCGTGTGGGCTTCAAAGATGCTAACTTTCCGACGGAGTCCCGAATAAAAAAATTACTGCCACTGATAAACCCGGAAAATATTAAACTTGATACTGAGAAACAATGGGTTTTTTTGGAAAAAAAAGGCATGGCACTGGATTTGGGTGCCTTAGCTAAGGGCTATTTTGCTGATAAGATAATCGCTTTTTTTAAGAGTCAGCAGGCTAAGGCTGGATTTATTGATTTAGGTGGAAATGTCTTGACCTTTGGTGAGGCTCAAAATCATGAAGATGGCAACTGGCGAATTGGAATTCAACATCCTTTTTTGCCACGAGGGAATTATGCCACTACTATAAGTGTTAACAATCAGTCAGTGGTGACTTCAGGGATTTACGAGCGGACATTCAACTGGCAAGGTGAAAGCTATCATCATATTTTTGACAGTCAAACCGGTTATCCAATCCAATCAGAATTGGCTAGTCTGACGATTGTTTCAGATGAGTCACTGACAGGGGAAATTTGGACGACCCGTTTATTTGGTAAAGAACCGGCCGAGATTATTAGAATCCTAAGAGGAATCAAGGGGATTGAAGGCTTGGTGATAACGACTGACGGACAAATGGCTCATACTGAGGGGCTTACTAGTGAGGGGTAACAAAAACAGACGTAGGATTATTCTACGTCTGTTTTTGTGTGGAAAAATCTTGTTGTAAGCTGTCTAAGAAGGCCGTTATTAGCTCTTTTTCTGGTAATAATAGGGTTTTGGATGCTCGGTGAGCAATAAAATAATCCAAGGACAAGAGATCCAATGACAGGGGGTAAATATTAAATTTATCCTTTGTATTGGTGATTTTAACGCTTTCGGGTAAAAAGGTAACCCCCATGTTTTTTGTCGCCAGTTCAACAATTGTAAAAATATTAGTGCTTTCAAGAACAATGGTTGGTTGGATTTTATTTTTTTGAATTAAATAATCCACTTGTTTCCGTATGGCTGACCCTCGTGTGGTTAGAATGAGTTTTTCTGTTAATAATTGCTTAATCGAAAGACTGTTAGCCTCTAATAATCGTTTATCTTTTTGATATAAAGAGGAAGATTCAGGAATAATCGCATAGTAGCCATGTTGACCATAATGATGGATGGTCAGATTAGGCGAGATGGTTTCCGGGTTTTGGCCAATAAAAAAGTCCAGTTCGCCATTTAAAATATGACGGTCGTTATGCGAAGGGGTATCTTCATGGAGTTCGATTTGGATGTTAGGATGATTCTTCATAAAGTCAGGCAAAAACAGTGGCAATAAGTAGGTGCCTAGGCTAGACAAGATCCCAATTCGAATGATCTGTTGGTCTTGTGACGAATATTGAGCAATTTTTTTGCGAAAACGATCCTGCTCAGCTTCCAATGCATATAAGTATTGGTAATAAAGACGGCCTGCTTCTGTTAGTTGAAGGGGAGAAGACTGACGATTAATAATCGTGATATCCAATTCTTTTTCGGTTCGTTTGATTAATTGGGTTAGGTAAGGTTGAGAAATATACAAATCTTTAGCGGCTTTTGTAAAATTTCCGTGTTTTAAGAGTATATCGAGATAATACAGCATATTAGGTGAATCAAGGGTCATTTTAAGCCTCCTGCTAGTTGATGAGTCCATTATAACAAATTTGTTATGGAATGATAGTTAAATAAATATTTCACAAAACAACCTTTGTGATATAGACTACTAATTAAAGCGGTAGACTGTTTAATCATTAGCTAAAGGGCCTATCGAATAATGGTATCAGATCATTTTTTTGGGGATGATTGTTCAATACCACACAAGAAAGGGAGTTATTCCATGAAATTAGTCAGTATTGTTGGAACCAATTCAAATGAATCAACGAATCGGCGCTTATTACAGTTTATGCAAGCACACTTTTCAGAACAAGCCTTTATTGAGGTTTGCGAAATCAAAGATTTACCAGCCTTTAATGAGCCAGAGGATAAAACGGCTCCTGCTGGTATTAAAGAATTATCGGATAAAATACAGTCGGCTGATGGGGTAATCATCAGCACTCCGGAGTACGATCATGCTATCCCAGCTGCTTTAAAAAGTGCTCTCGAGTGGTTGTCCTATACGACTCGTCCGCTGATTGATAAACCAGTGATGATTGTCGGGGCTTCTCATGGTGCATTGGGTTCTTCTCGAGCACAGGCTCATTTGCGCCAAATATTGGATTCACCTGAATTAAAAGCACGAATTATGCCTAGTTCAGAGTTTTTATTAGGACGTTCTTTGGACGCATTTGATGAAGAGGGGCATTTAGTTTATGAAGACAAGGTAAAAGAGTTGGACGAATGTTTTGACGAATTTAGTTTATTTGTAGAAATGACCAATCAATTAGTTAAAGATCATCGTTTTAAGGCGGAAAAGAATAAACAGTTTTCATGGGAACAAGTAGCAGATGGAGGGTCAATCTAATGAAATTTATCGGAATTGTTGGAACGAATGCAAAGGTCTCGTATAATCGAATGTTGGTTCAGTTTATGCAAAAACACTTTAGTCATCAAGTTGAGATTGAGATTTTGGAACTAAAGGATGTTCCCATGTTTAATGAATCTGATGATCAGTCAACTAGTCAGGTTATTCAAGAGTTTAACACTAAGATTATAGCGGCTGATGGGGTGATTATTGCGACGCCAGAACACAATCATTCCATTCCTTCTGCTTTAAAAAGTATTTTAGAGTGGTTATCCTTTAACTTACATCCTTTAGATGGTAAACCGGTGATGATTGTTGGGGCATCTTATGATGTTCAAGGGTCTTCCAGGGCCCAATTGCATTTACGTCAAATTCTTGATGCACCTGGTGTTAATGCTACGGTTATGCCTGGTTATGAATTTTTGTTAGGTCGTGCCCATCATGCCTTCGATCATCAAGGAATGATTAAAGATGAACGGACGGTTGATTTTCTGGAAAGTTGTTTCTGGCGCTTTTTACGTTTTACTGAAGTAGCCAATTTACTAAGTCTGCCAGAAGAAGTCCAATTTGAATCAGGCTCATTTACCGTCACAACCCCTGGTCATAATGGGGATATTCCCATGGTAGTAACCTTAGCCAACAACCGGATTGAAGATATTGAGATTGATACATCAGGTGAATCAGAAGGAATAGCTGATGTGGTTTTTACTCGGATTCCTAAACAAATCATAGAAGGCCAAACGTTGAATGTGGATATTTTATCTGGCGCTTCCGTTACAAGTAATGGGGTCATCGATGGTGTCGCCAAGGCGATTAAGTTGGCTGGTTCAAATCCTGATATTCTCAGAAAACGACCAAAGGCCCCAAGTGCTTTAGAGACGGAAGATGTGGCATATGCAGCGGATGTGGTCGTGGTAGGTGCTGGTGGAGCAGGCTTGACGGCGGCGGCGAAGGTGTTACAAGAAGGAAAACGCGTGATTGTTGTGGAGAAATTCCCAGCAGTTGGTGGTAATACCGTTCGGACAGGTGGCCCTATGAATGCGGCAAACCCACAGTGGCAAAATACCTTTGACGCCATTCCAGGTGAAAGTCATACGTTAGAAGAGATTGTGGCAATCGATGAAGGAACAATTGATGAGGATTATCTTGAAGATTTTCGGGCCCTTAAAACGCAAATTGGGACTTATTTGACTGAGACATCCAATCATCACCACTATTTGTTTGATTCAGAGCTTTTTTATCGAATTCAAACCTATTTAGGTGGTAAACGAAGGGATCAACAAGGCAACGAAATTTATGGACAATATGATTTAGTTAAACTACTGACAGATAAAGGTCTTGAATCCGTTGAGTGGCTTGAGTCAATCGGGGTTGAGTTTGATAAGGAAGAGGTGACGATGCCTGTTGGTGCTTTATGGCGTCGCGGCCATAAGCCTCTTAAAAATGAAGGTTATGCCTATGTATCTGCTCTCCAACGTTTTGTGGAAGACAATGGCGGTGTGATTATTACGGATACTGGGGTTAAGGAGTTAATCTTCGAAGAAGGACGGGTTGTTGGGGTCATTGGGGAAGGCATGAACGGCCAACAAGTTACTGCTCGAGGTGAAGCGGTGATTTTGGCTTCAGGCGGTTTTGGTGCCAATACGAAAATGTTAAAAGAATATAACACGTACTGGACAGAGATTAACGATGACATAAAAACGTCTAATTCGCCCGCGATTACTGGAGATGGGATAATCTTAGGCCAAAGTGTTGGTGCAGATTTAGTCGGAATGGGATTCTCACAAATGATGCCTGTCTCTGATCCAGAAACAGGGGCTTTATTTAGTGGGCTTCAAGTACCGCCACAAAATTTTGTGATGGTTAATCAGGTTGGCAAACGGTTTGTAAACGAGTATGGGAGTCGAGATGCTTTGACCCAGGCTGCCATTGATAACGGTGGATTGTTCTATCTGATTGCTGATGATGAGATTAAGAAGACGGCTTACAATACGACACAGGAAAAAATTGAGAAGCAAGTAGCAGCGGGAACCTTATTCCGTGATGAAACCTTGGCTGGTTTAGCGACGCAATTAGGCATCGATCCTGAGGTTTTTGAATCAACGATTTCAGCTTATAACACATATGTAGATAAAGGGTTTGATCCGGAATTTGGCAAAGACGTCTTTGATTTGAAAGTAACTGTGGCGCCTTTTTATGCCACGCCAAGAAAACCTGCAGTGCATCACACAATGGGTGGTTTAAAAATTGATACCGAGACCCATGTCTTGGATACGGATGGAAAAATGATTGCCGGATTATATGCAGCCGGTGAAGTGGCTGGTGGGATTCATGCTGGGAATCGTTTAGGCGGTAATTCATTGACTGATATCTTTACCTTTGGGCGAATTGCAGGTGTAACAGCTGTTAAGGAATTAGGAAATTAAGGGTTGGATTATCAAAAAAAAGGAGAATGACGATGATTAAACGTTGGCAAGTATTAGGAGCGTCGACTATTGTGCTGCTTTGTACAGGAGCAGTTTATGCGTTTAGTGTTTTTGCAGGCCCGATGAGTGCTACAAAAGGCTGGACAATGGCGGAAATAATGTTAGCTTTTACCATTAATGCAGCAATTGGGCCAATTCCAATGATTTTAGGTGGTTTTTTAACGGATAAAGGCTTGGCGAAATGGGCGATTGGGATTGGTGGTTTATTGTTTGGCTTAGGCTTTTTCTTGACTGGCTTTGCAAGCAGTCCCGGGATGCTATATTTAACTTACGGTGTCATTGGTGGCTTGGGTCAAGGGTTGGCATATTCAGGTTGTTTGAGTAATGCGATTAAATTATTTCCAGATAAACGAGGGTTAGCGTCAGGGATTATTACAGCTGGGATGGGTGGTGCCGCAATCATCGCGGCGCCCATCGGTAATTACTTAATTGAGCAGTTTGACCCTATGTATGCTTTTCGGGTATTAGGTATTGCCTATATGGTTATTGTGGCAGTGGCTTTCTTCTTTATTAAAACAGCACCAGCAAATTATCAACCGGAAGGCTGGACACCTCCCCAATCCCAAGGTGGTAACACCTTGGTCAACAAAAACTGGCAAAAGATGTTTCAGACACCCTTTTTCTATCTAATCTTTTTAATGTTGTTTACTGGGGCATTTTCAGGTCTGATGATTGCGTCGAATGCGTCAGTAATCGGTCAGCAAATGTTTGCTTTATCACCAGCAACAGCGGCCTTTTACGTGAGTCTGTATTCCTTAAGTAATTGTGCAGGGCGGGTTGTTTTGGGGACGGTGTCGGATAAACTAGGTCGTAACCATACCTTGTCGGTGATTTTAAGCATGATTATTTTAGCCTTTTTCATCTTGGTAGTTTTATCATCACAAATCGGCTTTGCTACTGGCATCGTGATTCTTGGTTTGTGTTTTGGTGGCGTAATGGGCGTTTTTCCTCCGATGGTCATGGAAAATTATGGACCTGTTAATCAAGGCGTTAACTATGGCATCGTTTTTTGTGGCTATTCTGCCGCAGCGTTCTTTGCACCAAAAGTAGCGGCTGGAATGGCAACGGCTAATCATGGGGATTTCACTAAAGCATTTTATGTGGCAATCGTTGTGGCAGTAGTTGGTCTTATTTTGAATATGGTTTATATGCAATTAAAGAAGAGGGTCTCACGTTCAGTGACGCCATCAGTATAACCTAATTGACCTTATGCCTAAATTTATACGAGTAGTCACAGATGGCGATTAAGCCTCTGTTGACTACTCGTTTTTTTGGTTGGCATTAAATCGAGATGGTTATGTGGCCGATCATAGGGATCAGTAGGGGAAACTGATGAAAAAAGACAACTGGATAAAAGGTTCACCTAAAAAAATAGAGAGGAGGAATGAGCATCATGGGTGTTTATATCCCATCCTCAAGTGTGGTGGCTATTGATGTTGCCAGATCTTCATGAGCGCATACAGAGTAGGTTGTATTGCCAGTAACAAGATGCTGATTTAGATGTTTCAAACTCTTTTGGTAAATCTGGGACGGATTCATTGAAAATAGTTTGGCTCGAATTGCTCTGAGGATACAATCAGATTAAACAGTAAAGCACCTCTCCTAAACATTAGGAAAGGTGCATTTTTTAAGACAGTTAAAGATTGACTCAAATAACCTGAGTGGCATTTGGTCCCAAGTGGACATAAGTATGACGATAATAACGCAACTAAGTAAGAAGCGAACGGCCTGTTATATTTATATTTTTAAAACGATGATAGGTTAAAATTATTATTTTTCATTGTCGGTAATGTAAACGCGGCGTTTACGTAAAAATCATGAAAATTGTTATTTAAATATATTTTATTGGCGATATAATGCTGTTTATGAAGTTTTTACAGAGGGTTGCTTGTTATAAATCCTATGTCGCCTGAGCGTTTACGTCCTTTTTAGGGTGATAATGGGCAAACAAATCACAATAAAAAAGTAGTTATTTTATCCAGTAATAAGAATGTCCTTTCAAAAAAGCGAAATGTCACCTTTCAACAAGTATACAGTGAAAACGCTTGCTTGTCAAGGTGAAAATTATAAAAATAGCTGAATGTGTTGTTGAAGCCATGGTGTTTTTGTGACTATCTTAGGGCCTTTCGGGTGCAAATCAACTGTGTTTTCTATTTAAGAAGTACATGCACATAAGAAAAGGATTTATGTTATTATTAGAGTAATTAGAAAAGTAGTAGGTGAACGGCAATTAAAAAATTTGAAGGGGTCATTATCTATTGACGTAACACTTCTAATGGTTCGTTTAATAATTGTAGGTAAAAAATACCTAGGCAAACAAAATGAAGCTGAAGAAAGTCAAGAAGAGACGATTTTGATTGTTAAGAGCCATGAAGCAAAAAATGTTTGCAGAAGTGCTATATAATTTGGATGCTAAATCCTTAATATTGGAGGGCGCCATTCAAACATATAACGTTAGGGGAAGAATATGAAAAAGTGGTTAGTTGTTAGTTTAATGGTGGTTTTGCTCTGTGGCTGTACTGGCAAGCAAGAAGTTGAGTCGACAAAAGAGGCATCTGCCAATCGGGAAGAAACGACAGAATCAAGGAAAGCAAAACACACAAGAAGACGAAAAAGGGTTAAAAAAGCCACTGAAGCTACAGTGGTATCGTCTGAGACTAGTGAGTCTAAACACGAGAGAACTAAGGAGTCTGCGAAACAGGAACAAGTAGTGTCCACTAAGGTTTTTAGTGATCCAGATGAAAGTGAAGAAATCGGCTATTTTAATGATGGCCAATCTTTTGGAGCTGTTGTACCTGATTTTAAGCAGTACAGTAAAGCTGACGCTATTGTCATCTTAGGCGAACCCGTTCAAGTGGCGACGGAAAAAAGTGAACTAGTTTCACGATTGGACTTAGAAGGTAGTGAAGTTGACCGAATAAAAGGGGAATTTCAAGCTGGAAAATTAACGGAAAGTCAGGCTAAAGCCTTCATTTTCCAAGCTGCGGACATTAAAATGGTCGCTGAAATGGGATTGGATGTTGAAGGGCTGATTTATGATGATCCCCAAAAGCCAAATGTTTATTTGCTTAATGGGGAAGTGGTGTTTGTCACACCGATTATCGAGTATATGGAGTTTAGTGGTCGGCTGGTCTTATGACGATAAAAAATAGAGAACAGTTTCGCGAGGCGTATTCGTGAAACTGTTTTTTGTAGAATATCGACGAAGTGGTACTTAATCCTTAAATTTTCTCGTTTAAACCTTAACAATAAAACTGAGTGAGTAAGGAGATTGAAAAAAGGGGAGAAAACTTGGTATAATAAACGATAAGAGAAGAGGGAAACGATGGAACTAAGACTATTACGCTATTTTTGGACGGTTGCCGAAGAAAAAAATATTTCCAGAGCGGCTAAATTATTATCCATTACCCAACCAACATTAAGCAGGCAAATTAAGGACTTGGAAGAGCAAGTGGGGTTGCCCTTATTTCACCGAGAAAAAAATAGCTTGGAATTGACTGAAGATGGTTACTTTTTAAAAGAACGGGCTGAAGAAATCTTAGCATTAAATGATCAGTTAGCGCTAGCTTTATCTGATAAAAAAAGTCAGCAGTTGACAGGTAGCTTTTCTATTGGTTGTGTTGAGGCGGATAATTCAGATACCTTGTCCTTGATGCTGGAAGAATTGGTCAGTGATTATCCTCAAGTTCATTTTAAACTTGTCTCGGGTACCAGTGATGATATGTTGGAGAGGCTTGATAAGGGCTTACTGGATCTAGCTATATTACTTGAACCGATTAGTACAGATCGGTATGAGAGTTTAGTGCTGCCTCGAGAAGAGCGGTGGGGCTTATTAGTATCAACAGAGTCTATTTTAAGTCAAAAAAAAGGAATAGAACCAAGGGATTTAGCTGGTCTGCCTTTGTTGTGTTCAAGTCGTTTGGAGGTTCAAGAACTGCTAGCTCATTGGTCCGGTTTAGCCTTTGAGAATTTGTCGATTGTCGGGACCTTCAATTTGATTTTTAATGTCTTCGCCTTAGTGGAAAATCAAGTAGGATCGGCCTTGACTGTTGAAGGGGCAACGCTCTATCACGGGTCGTCCCAGTTGCGTTTTGTTCCACTTAAACCAGAAGTAAAAACGAAATGTGTCCTTGTTTGGAAGAAACGACTGCAAACACCAGTCGTTAAAGAGTTACTGTCTCGTTTTAAACATGCTTTTCAAGCATAGGACTATGAGTAGATAGGTATTAGACTAATAATGAGTTTAGCTCTATGATTACGGTACAAGTAATCATCGGGCTTTTTGAGTTACTGATGAATGAGTGAAGGAGGACGTTAAAATGGTCAAACATAAGGAAGTAAAAGAGGGGGTTATTTTTCCTCTTGGAGAAAAGAATGAGGGCTTCGCAGACTATTTTGTTGGCACAAGTTATGTGCAGTCGTTAATTGCGGATTCTGCGATTAATGTTGGGGTAGCGACGGTGACTTTCGAGCCGGGCTGTCGTAATAATTGGCATATCCATCACGATGGATTCCAGCTGTTATTGGTAACGGGTGGCGAAGGTTGGTATCAGGAGGTTGGCAAGCCGGCTCGTTTTTTAAAAGCAGGTGATGTGGTGACAACTCATGAGGGTGTCAAACATTGGCATGGGGCAACATCCGATAGTTGGTTTACGCATATTGCGATTACTGCTGGGACACCTGAATGGTTAGAAGCTATTTCCGAAGAAAGCTATTTACATCTTGCTGAATGATTGGATAGGTTCCACTTGATTACTGATATAAAGGCAACAAAAAGGAGTTTGTTCAACTGAAAAGCTGAACGTAGACGATGGTTATTAACTAGCCATTTTCTCAACCATTTGCACTAATGAAGGAGAGTACTTATGAAAAAACAAACAGCTGGTCGGATGAAGTTAGGCGAGTTTGCACCTCAGTTTGCGGCCTTAAATGACGATTGTTTATTTGGTGACGTATGGTCCCGAGAGGAAGAATTATCTGCCAGGGATCGCAGTTTAATCACGTGTTCAGCTTTGTTGGCTATGGGAGCGCCACAGCTTGAGGCGCATTTAAAATTAGCAAAAGATAATGGTGTCGCTAAGGACGAAGTCGTCGAAATGATGACTCACTTAGCTTTTTATGCTGGGTGGCCAAAAGCGTGGACAGCATTTGCCTTGGCTAAAGATATTTTTGACTCAGCGGAATAGGAGTGTCTAGTATGACGATTTCTAAATTAAGTCTACTATCAGTGTCCTTGCTGGTGGTTTCTGGTGGAGCAATCGCCGCTAATATTCCAGCTATCGAACAAACCTATCCCCATGTGAATCAAACCATCATTGAATTGTTAACGACGATGCCGTCCCTGTTTATCATCTTAACGGTGCTGATAAGCTCTAAGTTGGCGGCAAAAGTAGGGGATACTGCTATTATCCAGTTGGGTATCTTGCTGGTGTTAATTGCTGGTTTGCTGCCAGTGGTGACGGGTTCTTTTGGTTGGTTATTTTTCAGTCGACTGTTATTTGGTGTCGGGGTTGGTTTATTTAATCCGTTGTTATATGCTGTCTCTTCCAAACTTTATAGTGGCGCTGAATTGGCCAAGATGATTGGCTTGCAAAGTGCGTTTGAAGGGATTGGCGGCATGATGATGACTTTTTTAGTTGGTCAGTTATTGATGATTAACTGGCGGGTCTCTTTTCTTGCTTATGGATTAGCCCTTCCGATTTTTTGTTTATTCTGCTTGTTTGTCCCCAAATCCACAGCAACAGAAGAGGCTAAAGAGGTGACTGATGAAAAGGCGGATAGCTTAGTCTGGGGATATGGGATGTTGTTAGTGATAGTAGTAACCATTTATATGTCTCCGGCTGTTAAGCTAACTAGCTTATTATTGTCGAAAGGAATTGGCGATGCCACAGATGGTAGTAACTTAATGGCTTTAGTTGGCTTAGGTGCTATGGTAGCAGGTTTCTTATTCTCACCAGTGGTGGCGAGGTTAAAGGCATGGACATTGCCACTGGCATTTATTGGCCTGAGCTTGGCGATGTTGTTAATAGCTCTTTCCACTAATTTAGTAACGGCATCACTAGCTGTCGTCTTGTGTGGGATCTCTTTTAGAACCTTCGTGCCATACATTTTCAATGAAGTAAATCAACCAACTAATAATGGTAAGAAGAATACGTCGGTGTTATTGATTGCTTTTAATCTAGGTGCTGCGTTTGCGCCAATTTCAATCGCCATTTTTTATCGATTGTTGCCTAATCTGAGTCAGTCTGGTTTGTTTATTAGTGAAGCTCTGATGATGTGTCTATTAGCAGTCGGATCGGGTTTCCAGTTGTTCCGCAAAAGGAAGGCGAGCGTAAGCGTCAATTAAAAGACCGATTGTCTTAATTAATAGCTAAAAATATAACACTTTCCGAAGGATAGGCTGAAGCTAGTCGCAAGACTGCCTGAGCCTTCTTTAGGTTGTTTTCCAAAAAACTGTGGGTACCATTTAATAGAGCAAACTGAAAGTAGGTAACCCATTTATTGACGATTGAAAAAGGCAGGTATAGAATGGAGTTAGCAACTATCTGTTTAAGGGAGGAATTTAAGTGAAGGGAATTCAAGTATCATCATTTGGTGAGAGTCATGTCTTAAATTACGTGGAAATGGATGAGCCTGTTCTGGGGGATAATGATCTCTGTATTCGTTTGAAAGCCACTGGAATTAATCCGGTGGAAACCTATATTCGTTCGGGAAATTATGCGGCGTTGCCTTCATTACCTTATACGCCAGGCTCTGATGGCGCGGGAGTCATTGAAAAAATAGGAAAAAATGTCCAAGGATTTCATATCGGTGAGCGGGTTTATGTCTCTACCTTAACAGGACATGGGACAGGAACCTATGCTCAAAAAATTGTTTGCGATGTGGGGTCAGTCTATCATTTGCCAGAGGAAATGAGTTTTGAAGAAGGGGCAGCAATTGGTTCTAGCGGGTTTACGGCTATTCAAGCCTTGCATCAAAAGGCCCGAATTCAGCCTGGGGAAATCGTGTTGATTCATGGTGCTTCTGGCGGTGTGGGAAGCCTTGCCCTTCAACTGGCGAAACTATGCGGATCCAAGGTGATTGCGACTGCAGGGAGTGAACAAGGCCTGGCGATGTTATTGGCACTTGGTGCAGATCATGTTTTAAATCACCGTGAGCCAGATTATCTCCAAAACCTCTCTTTTTTGACCGAAGGAAAAGGCGTTGATGTTGTCATTGAAATGTTGGCAAATCGTAATTTGCAAAACGATCTTGACGTGATGGCGAAAGAAGGACGAATTGTGATAGTTGGCAATCGTGGCGACATTGAGATTAATCCCCGTTTGGCTATGAATAAAGAGATTCAAATTACTGGCATGCTATTGGCTAACATGACGCCAGAGCAAAAAGGTCAGAATGCTCATCGTTTAAACGCCGCTCTTACTCATGGTGTTAAGCCGATAGTTGAGCAGATTTTTTCTTTGGCTGAAGCTAAACTTGCTCATGAGATGGTCATAAAGCAGAGGGGCTCTTTAGGTAAAATCGTTTTGACAATTGATTGAAATGTGGGGTGATGATGAAAAAATATCTGAAGAGTTCCTAAAGCAATTCATGATGAAACGCAAGCCGATTTCGCACAAAGGGATAGGCCGCCTTTGTTTGACTGGTGCTGATCAGCAATATGGCGGTGCCGTTAGTCTAGCAAGTCAAGCAGCGATTCATGCAAGGATGGGAGAGACGCTGACAGGCACGATTGCGAATTTTACTGCTCAATTGTCATTAACAGGGATATTGGCTGCGGTCTATCTCCACAGTTATATTGGAGTAGTGATGGGAGAAAAACAGTATGTGGTCTTGCCTACAGATATTATTTCCCAAATTAGTTCCTCGATGAAACAGTTTGAAGTTTGAGAGTGTTATCGTACATTCGAAAGGGTTTGACCGAAAATGGCCAAGCCTTTTTAGCATTGGGATAATTTAATGGTTTGTTCTCTTCAAATTTTCATCATCTTTGTTTATAATAGGGATGTAAAACGTAATGGGGTATGTTCTATGGGGAAGAAACTATTGACGATTATTTATTGGGTGTTGTCGATCCTTGCCATCATTTTCATTATTGTAGCATGGTTAATCATCACTGATGTGATTAAGATTGGGATGTAGGGATGGTCGAGTTAGGCGATAGTCAAGGAATAATAATGAGGGGTAAGCGGAAAAATCTGCTTACTCTTTTTTGTAGCTAAATGAATGCTGTGCTATGATAAATACGGTAAGGTCTAGCGATATTAGTTATGGCGTAAGGAGAGTAGCGATGAAGATTAGGTTAGCGAATCAAAAGGATATTGACGGACTATTAAAAATGGATAGCCATATTACAAAGCCATTTTTAACCCGTGCAATTGAGGAAAAAAGAGTGTTATTGGCAGAGTCAGAGGAGGTCATTGGCTGGTTACGATACAGCTATTTCTGGGAGTCTATTCCTTTTATGGATATGTTGTTTGTAAAGGATGGGCAGCGACAACTTGGTTACGGATCCGCACTAATTGATTATTTCGAAAAAGACCTTAAAGCTCGTGGCTTTAAGACGGTGATGACGTCGACATCAGCTTTGGAACACGGGCAGCATCTCTATTACCGATTAGGTTATCAATCGGTGGGTGGTTTTTTTCCAACAGATGAACCTTATGAGTTACTTCTTAGAAAAGAATTGTGATTTTTTTGTTATTTTATCACCGAAGGAGAGGATAAAAAGAAAGGTTAAAACCTTTCTTTTTTTTAATGTAGCTTTGCTCAGAATTAACATTATTAAATCACTACCATGAATTAGAAAAAACGTTGATATAAAAGTTTTGTTCAGGTCTCTTATTGAAGACTCAAATGAATGTGGTTTATAAAACAATAGTTACAGCAATGATTCTATTTGTGCCTTTTGTTATTTAATAAGTGTGAGAAATAACCTTCAAAAACATCAAGCAAGGTTTAAGTGTTGCTTCTTTTGTTGGTAAAGGATGGTTCAGGTGGGAGTGTTATGCTCGTATACCCTACAGAGGGTTCTTGAATGTGATTGTTTTTTAGTGAATGATGGAACTATCGAACCACTGGAAAAGACTATTGTTAAATATAGGGAAAACCCCTACAATCGAAACCTTTGTCCTGTCTGTAGGCTTTCAAATGGCGTGGTTACTGGATATGTTGTGTTCGACTAATCCTAGGTTGGAGCGAGGGTTTATCAGTTTTAAAAAAATGATGACTGAAATTAAATTGAATGTGCTACAATATGTGAATAGATTATCAAGCTTTTTTTGTTTGTAAGTGTGAAGGATGAGCCACTGAAAATAGTAGAAATAACTAATTAGCAATGTGGGAAAAAAATTCAAAACTGAGTGGAAAGGAGTGGGACGATGTATCCGTTGATGCTTGATTTGACTAATCGTTCGGTATTGGTCGTAGGTGGTGGGAAAGTCGCCACTGGCAAAGTTAGGGGATTGTTGGCGGCAGATGCAAAGGTAACTATTATTAGTCCTGACTTGGCGGAAGAAATCTCAGAAATCAGGGTTAACTGGATTCAGCGTGACTATCGTCCTAGAGATGTGGACGGCTATGAGCTAATTTTTGCCTGTACCAATAATAAGGCTACTAATCAATTAATTGTCAGCGACTGTCATTCCGGGCAATGGGTTAATAATACAAGCCAAAAGGACGCATCAAGTTTCTATAACATGGCTACCGTTGAAGATAAAGGAATTCTCTATGGCATTTCGACCTTTGGAGAGAGCCCGAGTCGTGCCAAAAAGATCAAGGAAGACTTAACGTACTGGCTTAAGTCTAAATGAAAGAGAGGTGTTTTAGAGTGAAAAAAGCCTATATTGTTGGCACACGTAAAAGGGATGTCGCAATGCGTCTAACACAACAGACAGTGAGACTGCTAGAGCAGAGATTTCTCGAGAATGAAGGTATCAGTACAAAAGTCAATCGGTTTTATCAACAAAAAACAGCTGAGTTAATGAACGAACTCGGATTTTATGATTAGGTCATTATTGTTTACAAGAGAGCAGCCAATTGAGAAGTCCATTCAAAAGCAAATTGAGAGTCAAGGTCTTAAATGGCAACAGATTCCTCTGATTTCATTGTGTTTATCGCCGGAGATACCTAAACTATCGCTGTCCAGTAAGTATGACTGGGTATTTTTTACAAGCAGTGCCTCAGTTCGCTTTTTTTACCAAGCGTATGGTGAAGTTCCCAGTGAGTCTTCTTTGGCTGTGATTGGCTCAAAAACCTTCGAGGCCCTTAGAGAAGAAGATCGCTTGCGTGGAGAATACCCCACTGTATTTACCTCTGAGATATTTCTTGAACAGTGGTTAGCGAAGCAAAAAACAATTCAGAGAGTTCTTTTTCCTCAAAGTGACTTATCTCGTAAGCTTATTCAAGGAAAGCTAAGAGAAGCGGGACATCTTGTTGATGATTTTGTGCTGTATCACAATGGTTTTCTACAAGAGCGGCAGTGTCAGCTAAAAAAATGGATGCTGACAGAGCCTGCTGAGACGATGGTGATTTTTGCCAGCCCGTCAGCTTGGCAACATTTTTATCGGTATTATCAGCATAATCCTTTTGAAGTAGCCTTTGCCTCGATTGGACCAGTTACGACAAAGGCCATAAAAAAAGACGGGTATCAAGTTAGGTATGAAGCACCGGAGTGTACCATGGTGTCCTTAGTGAAGGAACTTTTAAAAGGTGAGCGATATTCCACAAGGGAGTTCTAACGTTATGGCAGATGGCGCGTTACGGGCAGTAAAAAGAAAGCATCTGTAGGACAAGGTTCTATGATAGTTCAAGGAGTAGGAGAGTGTGAAGATGGCAGATGACAAACAAGTCTCACTTTCACAGTTAAAATTAGTCTTAATGATTACCACAACGGTCTATTCATTTTCGAGCATGTCAAATGCCTTTTATTTAATGGGGTATGGGGCAATTCCTTGGTATGTGATTGCAGCCATTGTCTTTTTTATTCCCTATACCTTTATTGTTTCAGAGTTGTCTTCAGCTTATAAAGATCAAGGAGGTGGTATCTACAGTTGGTTAAAGTCGTCTCAATCGGAAAAATCGGCCTTTATTGCGACTTTTTTATGGTACAGTAGCTACATTCTGTGGATGACGAGTGTTTTTATGAAATTGTGGATCCCTTTTTCCATCTTTATGTTTGGGCAAGATCAGACTCAGCTGCAAACCACAGTTTTGGGATTATCGATTCGTCAGTTTATCGGGATTTTAGCGGTTTTAGCGGTGATTATCATGACTAAATTAGTTAACTTAGGTTTTCGGCAAGTGTCGCGAATGATGTTATTAGGGGGGACCTTAGTCTTATCGTTGTTTGCTATTGCACTGATTGGTAACAGTTATTTACTGATTCATAATGGGGGAGAAATGGCCCAGCCACTGAAAAAGGGGCTTGCTTTAGTTTCCTCGCCCAATCCGAATTACGGTGGGATTTTAGGAAATTTAGCTTTTTTCACTTTTGGCATCACAGCTTTTGGTGGACTTGATACAGTGGCTAGTATGGTGGATCAAGTCAAAAACGCTAAACGGCGCTTTCCAATTGCGATTTTGATTGGAACAGTCTTGATTGTTTTTAATTACTTAGTGGGGATTATGTTATGGGGGAGCAGTGTCCAATGGGAGGCTGTTTTATCGGGTGATCGGATTCATTTGGGAAATGCCATGTATGTTTTAATGGAGAACTTAGGTTACCAAGTAGCCCTAGCTTTAGGATGCAGTGGCACTAAAGCCACATTAATCGCCAACTTAGTGCTACGCTATACAGGATTTGCCCTATTTTTTACTTATTTAGGTTTATTGTCATCGATTATTTATGTGCCTCTAAAGAGTTTGTTAAGAGGGACGCCAAAGGAGTATTGGTCACCACAGATTCGCTATCAAAATCAGTCGGGAATTCACGTTAATGCCATGTGGATTCAATGCTTGTTTGTTTCTGGTTTTATTTTGTTAGTATCATTTGGTGGGAAATACGTCCATGATTTATACACGCAGCTAACCTTGATGACCAATATTTCCCGATCCATCCCTTACTTTTTAGTGGCTTATTCCTTTCCTTTTTTTAAGAAAAATAAGCAAGATGACAGTGCTTTTTGTGTCTTAAAAACCAAAAGGAGCTATTATTGGGCAACTTGGAGTGTGGGTAGCAGTATTGTTGTAAGTATCTTTTTTACGATTCTGCAACCCTGGGTTAAAAGGGACTATGCCACTGTGTTCTTTTTAATGATAGGCCCGATTTTCTTTACGATTATGGCGTGGTTATTACAAAAGTATTTGAGCAAAAAGCAACTGGCTTTTTTGAAGAGATGAGAATTTTTAAGGGATTAGAGAACAATTGACTACCACTATTTTGACCACTTGATTAATCAGAATTGGAAGTTGATTTAACGGCAATTAATGACTCAACATCAGCGGTTATCAAAATTGGTTATTAGTTATCCTGTTACTGGTGCGGAGGTCACAGGAACCTAGACGCTGGTTAGCTAAATAAGTACCGGAGACTGATTTAAATCAGCTTCCGGTACTTATTTGAGTGATTGTTACGTCATTTGTGGGTCGTATTTATCCAGCAACTTTTTGAAGAGTGGCCCTAGAATAAGATAAAAACCAGCATTGCCTATAGCATGAAGAAAATCAAAGGAGAGACCTTGAAGATAGTAAGGTAAAAAGGCCGTCATCCCATACATTTTGTAGCTGACAACACTAATAATAAAGCCGTATAAAAAGCCTGCTAGGAAACTGAAGCCTGTTTGAAGCATTAAACTTTTCTTAAAAAGAGGCCACTTAGCTAAAAAGGTCACTAAAGATATAACAAGAGCGTAGCTGAATAATTGAGCGAACGTCCAGACCCCCATGCCTAAGTATAAATTAGTAATAACTACAGAAAGTAAGCTGACAATTAGACCTTGTCGAAACCCTCGATGGACGGTCATTATTAATAAGATTGTTGTCATGGGTTGGACATTGGGGATAAATTGGAACAATAACCGTCCCACAACACAAGCCGCAACCATTAGAGATAAGTTAGCGATTTCCTTAACAGAGAAAGCAGAGGCTCCTTCAGTGTGTTTATTAGAATTTCGCATAGGTAAACACTACCTTGTCTCCATCAGTTAATTTCGTCTCTTTTGCGCCAGTATTGACCATTTCATCGTTAATAGTATATGTCCAAAAAGTATTGTCTTTTGTACTTTGCTCCACACCGTCGATTGAGGTAATCATACCACCATCTTCGACAACATCAAAATTAGCTTGGAGAGCGTCCATTAAATTGGTATCCTTAGGAACCGTAACTGTTTTCTGACTAAGTTCCTTGTCATCCTTGATTAAGGTCAAACTGATGTCGATATCAGTTTTTTTTTCTTGAGAGCTGACTGTAGAACTGGATTTTGTTGTAGGTTCTGCTCCTTTTTCTTTGGTAGAGCAACCGGCGATCATTATTAGACAAATTAACGCCATACTAATAAAAAGATTGCGTTTTAGTTTATTCATTTTTTTCCTCCTAAAGTGTCATCGGCCTAAATAAATTTGAATTATTATAGCCTATGTTATTTTATACTAATATAACTAGTTTGTGAAGCCTATGGGCATAAATTAAAAAACAACGATTCAGAACAATTTTAACCAAACATCCAATTGAACCACTTTACGTAGTGGGTGGTGCCAGTTTTTTTGAGGAATTTGCCGCTGCTTTTTCCAAGTATCTTGGGGCCACCGTTATTCGCCCAGATTACCCGCAGTTTGTGACACCATTAGGTATCGCAAAGGCTAGTAGTATCTAAGGGGTTCAAAGGGATAAGAACAACTGGCTAAGTGAAACTTTAGATCACTTAGCCAGTTGTCCTTATTTGGTTAATAAATAACTATCGTCAAGTAATGAACAGATTTCTTTGGCAGGGACTGTCCCGTCTAAAGTGATTGAGATCCAATGTTCTTTATTCATATGGTAAGCCGGAAAATAGCCAGTTTTCGCTCTAAGAATAGCCACTAAATCAGGCTGAAGTTTGATGAGAATTAAATCCATCCTTTCATCTGAATCAATGCCAAGTGTCCTTTTTGATAAGGTCATAAAAACACCGTACCATTTCCTGTTTGTTTGATGTCTTAAAACAGCTGTTGTGGGCGATGATTTAAACGGATGTTCTGGTATGCTATTGTAGTGTTCATGGGCATAAGTAAGGATAGTCGATTTAATCATAAAAGCCTGCCTTTCGAAATGTAACGTTAGGATGCTATTGAGAGCCGTCATTGTTAGCTTATTTCGTTATTACAAATTGGTACTATCATTATACCAGACTATCCGTAGCCATTGTTGCTCCAGTTGAACATTGTCGAAAAAAGATTAGGGAATGACTTGTAGGATTTCTGACATTTTTTGACGTTTTTTCTGGGGCCGTTCTGTAGCACCATATCCAAAACTAACCATATAAGAAACGCCAAATTGTTTGTCATCCATCAGTGACTGGCTTGTTAAATAATTCTCCACTTGCTGTTGATTAAAGCCTTCAATCGGACAACTGTCAATTCCTAAAAATTGAGCAGCTGTCATCATATTTGCCAATGGGATATAACTTTGTTTTGAGGACCAATCAAATAGAGTGCGGTGATTATCTAAAAGTTTAAAATCATTCGCTTGAAATTGTTGAAAAAAGGCCAGTTGTTTCTGGGCTTGCTCTAAGGGAATACCTTTGACATCTTCTATGATGTGCTTGGCATAGTCGCTTTCAGCAGTCAGTGCTTTTCTGGATAAGGCAATCACAAAATGACTTGCCCCATCGAGACTGTTTAATGCCCCCCAAGCAAAAGGTCGAAGATTTTTTTTAATTTGTTCGTTTTCGATTAGTAAAAATTTCCAGGGTTCAAAACCGAAGGAGCTAGGAGAAAGACGGGCCGCTTCCATAATGGTCATAAAGTCCTCTGAGTTTATTTTTTTAGTGGCGTCAAAGTGCTTGCAAGCATATCTGTTAATAAATACATCCATAAAATTTGTTAGTGTCATAAATACACCTTCCTTTCTTCTATCATCATAACAAATAAAAGAAAGATTGGAAGTACGGTAATACATTATATTAAATAGACCTATGGTATACTTAGTATCTAAAATATACTTAAAGAATGAGGTGATCAAATTGTCAAGTTTAGACTGCCCAGTAAAAACCACCGTTAATTTAATTAGTGGCAAATGGAAGCCGGTTATTCTATTCAGATTGTTAAATGGCAAAATGCGATTTAGCGAAATCCAACGACATCTTGAAAGCATTACCCATAAGTCTTTGGCTAATCAGCTTCAAGGTCTGGAAAAGGATGGCCTGATTACTCGTACAGTTTATCCAGTAGTGCCGCCAAAAGTAGAGTATGAACTTACAGATCTGGGGATGTCAATGAAGGCTATTTTGTTAGCGATGTATGTTTGGGGGGCTGAGTATGATAGGAGAGACCAGTCAGAGAATGATGGTGACATTAAGGGTTAAAAATTAGAAAACGGAGTGTATGAAAATGAAATTAAAGGAATATCTCACAGTTGTGGCGATGGAAGAATGTGCTGAAATTCAACAAGTCTTATCTAAAGCACTGCGATTTGGGTTTGATGATACCCATCCAAATAAACCAAGTGACAGTAATGAAGCTGAAATTTTGACCGAATATTATCAGTTGGCAGCAATGATTGAGGAGTTGCAAAAGCAAGAAATCCTTGGCACTTACTCACAAGATACAATTGATCGAATAAAAGTCGATAAAATCGATAAAGTGTACCATTACATGGAGTATTCGAAACAAAAAGGTTTGTTGGACTAATTTGAAGCGAAATACTGAAAATGCTCTACCTATCTTAGCGGGTTGACCATCCGTTTGATAGGTGGGTTTTTATGTTTAAAATCAGATTAAATGCTTAAAATAGAGTTTATTGTTAATATAGTAATAAACGCTCATTAAGTGAGGAGACTTTTAATGAAAAGACTATTGTCAAAGCAAAGTGCACGAGCTCTTGGAATAATTGAGCATTTATACGGTAAGGATTGGGTGATTAGTGAGACGATTGCCTCAGCTATAAATTGCAGTGAACGGACCTTGCGTTCAGATATTAAATACATCAACCATCTGATTTTTCCTGTGGTTATTCGAACCTCATTGAAAACTGGCTTGAAATTAGTAATTCCAGCTAGTCACTCAATTAAATATGTTTATTCACTGTTAATTCAAGATAGTCAAAATTTCATTATTTTGGAAACGCTCTTTTTCAATTCCTTTGAAAACTTAGATCGGTTGGCTGAGGCTGTTTTTCAGAGTCATGCCACCCTCTATCGTTCAATTAACTATATCAATACGATTATTATCGAAAAAGGTTTTACTATTTCAATGGCTCAGCCAATTCAGATTATTGGTGAGGAACATGCTATTTTAGCTTTCTTTAGAAGCTATTTTTTTGAGAAATATAATGACGAAATGCCTGTTAACCGACACGTTTTTGAGGACATTCTAAATAAGATAAACGCGTTCTATCAGCTTGGAAACCCACGCTTATTTTCATTTAACTTAAATGTGGTGACCTTATATGTATTAATTAGAGCGATACGTCTTAAACAATCGCCAACTAACTTATTTTCCAAAAGGCTTGCTGAAGTGCCAGCGACTGAGGCTGTGAGAAAATTAAACTGCGACCTTTCTAAGTCTGTTGGATTAACTTTTTACCATGATTTCTATTCGGATATTTGGTGCTATACTGATGGCCAACAATTTTTCTTGTCTTACGAAGCGTTTCTTGAAGGGCTTCGACAGCCAACGGTTCAGGCTGAATACGATCGATTATGGGAATTAGTCACTGCTATTGATAGTGTTTTGACGGTCCCACTAGCTAGGAAAGAACAATTTGTTTTTTCTTTGTACACAATCAACTTGAGAGAACAATTAATCAGTTCCATCATTGTCGATCAATCACAGGTCATGCTTGAAAATGTCAAAAGGCAATCGCCCTATTTATATACTAAGTTTAACCATGTCTTAAAGGGATTTGTAAAAAAATACCCTGATTTTAATCAGGAAAATCTATTTTATAACGTGATAAGTGCTTTTGAGAACTTTTGGGAATTGAGTTATTTGAATCAACCTCGTGTCAGAATCGCCTTGTATTCAAAATACAATGACTTGACCTTTAAAAATAATTTCAGACTGATTCAAAGTAGTTTGGATAAGCTTGTATCAGTTTCCTTGTTCTTTTCTTATGAGGATATGACCAGTTTAACTGATGGTTATGATCTGATTATCACTGATATTAGCGGGCTAGTAGTGGAAGGCACTGAGATTATCTGTATTCCTTATGACATCAAACTGGATGAATTGGCTAAAGTAGAAGCTTTTTGTTATGATTTTTTACAAAAATCAGCCGAATAGGTCTTTGGTTATTAATAAGGATTCATGGATTTTTTTTAATCTTCCATAAGGAAAAAGGTTGTTGATTGGATTATGACAGAATTAATGATAAACTTTAACTACCCTAGAGGAAACAGAGTGACAGAGGAGTTTTAAATGATGAGTGGCAAACTAAAAAAAATAAGTTTAAATTTAATTCATACGACTCCTTTCGTATTGAGTAACACCGTCATTCTCGTTCCGTATTTGTTGTTTATTGGATTAAGTGATGGAGAAAGCTGGCTTAAAATATTGCCATTTGTCCTTTTTTATACGTTTAGAATGACAGGGATTTTTTTAATTAGAGGTCTGAATGTTGGCTTGGATAGTTTTAGGTTGTTAATGGTTTCGTTTTTTTTAGGTGGAGCTGGCTCGCTTTTTGGTATATTGGGAAGTGCCTATTTTCCTTTGTATATATTATCTGGCATTTTAATGGGGTTAAGTGCTGCTTGGTTGCAACCTGCAAACCTCACTGTCAATTTTCATGAAAAGCAACAAGGATTTGTTAATATGAAACAGGCCAATTATTTGTTTGCTTTAGTTCTGTTAGTCTTGCTTTTTTGGGGAATGTCTTTTCCACGAGAGGTACAAATTAATGTGATGTTTAGTTTATATGCTTGTTTTTATGTGATGGCGGTGGTCACAGTAAAAGGTTATCCGGATTATCCTATAAAAAACGATCAAGACAATACCCATTTGATATCAAGGAAAGAGTTAATTGTTTTTAGTATTTTTTTTGTCTTATTATTGCTTCTCCGCAGTGGGCGGTTGTTGTTTAGTCTGAATGACTTAGATATTGCGATTGTTGGATTTTCAGTGATTTTTATCATCTCGATTATCTTATTAGGAGGGGCCCATAAGAAGTGGCGTTTACCGATTTGGTTGAATTTACTCACCTTTATAAATGGCATGATTGGGAATTTTTTATTTTTATTTGGTTCACTTTATGTTGGGGCAGTCTATGGCTTCAGTCAGGTTGCGACCCATCTTTACATGCCTTATGCCCTAGGTGTGATTTTGGCGATGTTTGGGACACAAAAAGTGACGGGGCTATTTCCAAAACAGCAAGAACTACCTGTTTTAATGGGTGGACTAAGTATAGGATTTATGCTCTTAATGATTCCTGAGATGGCCGTAGTGGCGTGGTTAGTCATTAGTTTCTTTAGAAGTGGCACAAGCTCGTGGTTAAACAATTATTATTATAAAAAAGTAAATGTCCCAGTTGATCAGCGCCTGTTAGTTAAATTTACGACTCAAAATAAAGGAAGCTTAACTCATCAATTTTTATTGATGACATTGATGTTACTCTTAGCAAAAATAATGGGAGAATCTGGTAATGTATTGCTTGAACTTACAGGTGAAAAAATGGTTACGCCCATTCAACTAGTTATTTTAGATGTGACTAAGTGGCTAAGTGCCGGTCTAATGTTACTAGCACTTGGATGTGTGTACCTCTTATGGCGAGGACGAAAAAAATGACATGACAGGAGACCTACCATGGAAAAAAAGACTCATATGAAATTTATTTTGATTCTCATCAGCATATTTTTACTATCGACCCTTTTATTAATGCTCATCGGTGAGCCACCTAAGTCCATTTTAGTTATTATTCTCAGTGGAATGGCTTTTGCTCCCTTGGAAATTTATGCCACTGTTTTCTTTTTAGAAAGCTTCTTAAAGAGACGGGAAGAGAAGGAAAATGAGTTCCGAGAAGACGCCGAGTATTTTTCGATTGCAGAAGAAGAGCAAAAGCAATTGATTTGGTTAATTAAACATAATTTAGGTGATGTTTTTAATAAAAATAGTCAAAAAAAGACTGGGGAGAATTTTTCGTATGTTTGCGCTAATGAGAACCATGTGATTGATCATAAATTGATTAATGAGTCGACGGTGGAAAAGCACTTGTTTGAAGAGTTTGAAACTGTCGGAGTGGTCATCAAAAAAGAAATTTTAGATTTTTATTCCGTATACTTGAAGTTTATTCCTTTGGATATTTTTAAAGAATTACACGGCATTTATCAAATAATCGAGATTAGTCTCTTGTTTAGCGATAATCCCTATCTTTTTCAGGAAAAAGAGACCATTGTGTTAAAATACCGCAATAATCAGTTTACCCAAGAAGATTATCAGCGATTGATTGAGTTAAGCATAAAACAATTAAAAGAAATTAATCATCACATTAGTAATATCGAGAAAATGACAATTGAACATTATAACCGGACTCTGTAAAGAAAAAATAGTGAAAAAGCCTGTTCTCAAAATATGAACAGGCTTTTTTTGTCGCTAATTTAGACGTTTTAGGGTCACATGATAAGAATAATTAGCTTCTTCAGCCATTTTTTGAAGGATTTGCAACAATAGCAAGATCCAAACAAAGGCTAGCATAAAGGCCAGAAGTTCAAAAACAGTTAAAGATAAGTAACCAACACCGAGAAATAGATAGAGGGCAGCGATTAGGGTTCCACCAATTAAATAGGAGATGATTAAAAACTCCCTGGTGACAGTTGGCAATAGCCAGCGAATGCTGATAATTAAGATAATGATTAAATAAACTAAGATACCGGCTACTTGATTATGAAAACCAACGAATGGGCCAGTTGTTGTATAGGGAAATAGACCAACAGCGCCTAAATCAAGGGCAGTAGCTGTTAATAAGAACCGTAAAATAGTTAGTCGTTTATTTTTTAAGTTGGCATGTTGCAAATCAACAAATAAATAATCAATTAAGGCTACCATTAAAAGAGCAGAGTACATCAGTGTTAAATTGAATTCCCATCGATGTTTGGCATCTGAGGTACCGAGGAAACTAAAGTTAAATTGCCACCATTGGTTATCTCTATTAGTAATCATCGCAAGCAAAACACCGCCAATAATAACAAAAATTAACAGATTGGTTAATTTAGATGGGGTGATTGACAGTGCAGAATAGATCATAAAATAATTAACAATCGCAATAAATAAAAAGAACAGTAAGGTGGCAGTAAATAGATCAAACGTGGCGCCTTTAAAGACTAGACCTAGTATTTTGAAGAATACAAGCAATGATAGAGAGAGAATGATAATAAAAGAGACCAAAATCGTTGGGAAATTCCGCCAATAGACATCCTTCGACTTGATTTGAAGCTGCTTACGTTTCCCTTGAATAAAAAAGAAACTGAAACTGAGACTGCCACTTAATAGGCCTAAAACAATCACCAAGTTGGCAATTGAAAACTTACCGACTAAAGGGATCGTGTTGTATCCCGAAAAAAACAAATAACAAAAGAAGCCGAGACTGACAATTATAGTAGGAATCAAAAACCAGCGTAAGGAGATGGTTTGATTTCCCGGTTTATTGATAGTAGGTTCAATCATAATTTTTTGATCAGCTACTTTTAAAATCACATTCGTTTCATCCTCTAATTTAAAGGTCTCTGTGATGGTTTCTGGTAATGAGACACTGTATTCGTTATCTTTCATTTTAACCCCTCCAACTAGGATAATTTTTAACTCACTCTCATTTTATATAAGATTAATTATAAATTATTTAATTGGATTAGCAAGCTAAAGGCTCTTTAGCAGGAGTATTCTATAAGGGTTACTTAAAGATTGATGGTATTGTTTGTCTGACCTATGGTATAATTTTTGGAAGTACCAAACGATGAAAGATGAAGGGAGTATTTTTATGGCGATTTATCAACACACACGACTTGCAAGTAACCAATCTCTTTATATTTCAGGGCAAACGCCAATGAAAGCTAATCAAACACCGAAAGATATTGAGACTCAACTGGATAATGTGTTAGAAAAAATAGGTTTTTTGCTTGAAGAAAATAGGTTAACGGTCAACGAATTGGTGAAACTAACCATTTACATCACGGATGTCTCGTATCTTGGCGCCGTGAGAGCCAAATTAGCGGCATTTATTGGCGAACCTAAACCAACCGCTACGTTAGTGGTAGTGGCTGGTTTGATTGATCCTGATTTTAAAGTTGAGATTGATGGGATTGCGTCATTGTAGTAAAAAAAGACTGGATTAGTGGCCGTTAGACGACCGTTAATCCCGTCTTTTTCTTTGTTTTAGGGAATTCAAAGGGTGGTTTTTGATAATGCGTTACTTTTTGCATTTTAAAAATGAAAAACAGCTATTTTTAAAACGGTTTCATATTAGGTATACTTTAATAGAAAGGAGCAGTCATATGAGAATTAAGCTAATAATGACACAATTATTATCTAGCGATTATCCTGTTTCGATTGAACGGCTGGCCCAAGCTTGCGATGTGTCTAAGCGAACGATCCAAAGTGAACTTAAGTATTTATCGGGTATTGCCACTAAACATGGGTTTATCTTAGAGACCATTAGAGGGAAAGGCTATCTATTAGGGATTACAGATGACCTTGCGCTCAATCGTTTTTTAGATCTTGATTTAGTAGGGAATACGGCTAGTCATCCGGAAGTTAGATTATTACAGATGATGTTTTTATTGCTTGACACCCCAGGCTATCTTACCTCAACTAAATTAGCGACTGAATGTCAAATCAGTCCGTCAACGGTCAGGAAAGATTTAAAAAAAATTGAAGACATCATTGGTTCCTATGAATTGGAAATTGAAAACAAACCATATTTTGGTACCTTGATAAAAGGTAAAGAGCATCAAAAGCGGAAACTGTTAATTGATTTACTTTATCAGGAACGAGAACAAATGACCAGTCAAACCGTTTATGAAGACGTGATAAAAAAAGGAACGTTTTCATTTAATTACGCGATTATCCAAAAGGAATCTTTAGCAGACAATAGATTGTTTAATGAGGACTCATTGGATCGATTAGCGTTGTATTTGGCCATTGGCAAGCATCGTCATCAAGTGAGCAATGGTGAGCTGGACGTTATTGAGGAGGCGCAACTTAAGCCTTTATGTGAAAAGATTCTCATAAGTGCCTGGCCAAGCTGTGCAAACAAAGAGGAAGAAATTCATTTATTAATGAACGAAATGCGAGATGTTGGATCTTTCGAAAAGAATCAAGAGAGCCAGGAGAAGCAAATTATTGGTCGAATTAAACGCTCATTAGCTCAAGTTGATCAAAAATTTTCTACGACTTTTAACGAGGATCAAGAGTTGGTTATGTCATTAAAAAACCATCTTTTGCCTCTAATTGAGAGAGTCATTAGTGAAAATCAACTAGAGAACCCCTTAATAGATGATGTTTACGCCCGTTATGCCGATGCGTTTAGTGTCAGCCTCTATTTTATTGAGGTGTTTAATGCCATGACGAATCATCAAATCACCGCTGATGAGGTGGCCTATCTTTCACTTTATTTTGCGGGAAGTATTGAGAAACAAAAGAACCAGAATTTGAAGCGTTACCGACGAGTTTTGATTGTGTGTACAAGTGGAGGTGGAGCGGCTTACTTATTAAAGATGAAGCTGGAAAGTATTTTCATTGGAGCGGAAATCGAAACCACATCGGTTGTTAATTTAGAACAAATAGATCAAAGGGATTACGACATTATTTTATCAACGATGATGTTTGACTTAGAACATGCAGCTATTCCTGTGATTAAATTGACTAATTTTTTGGATGATGTCGAGCAGGAGCAACTGAAGCGCTATATTAAAACAGGGACTTTTGATAAAGGCTTTACGAGTATGAATGATTTCAGTTTATTGGATCTTTTTAAACCGGATTGTTTTGAGATTGTTGAAGCAGATGATTACTTAGGCTTACTGGAAAGTCGAGCAAAACGGCTAAGTGTCCTTGGCTATGCCAATGCCGATTATCCAGCCAATGTTTTAAAGCGCGAACTCAGTATGACGACCATCTATGGGCAAGGCATTGCCGGTCCTCACGGGATTGAGATGGGCGCCATTAAAGAATGTTTGGATGTTATTATTTTGAAACAGTCTTTGATCTATCAAGATAAAAAAGTTAAGCTAATTTTTCTTATTAATCTTGATAAAGGACATCTTCATTTACATAAGCAAATCAGCCGATTAATTATGACCTTAATGTCAGATTCGACTGCTCGCAAACGAGTGGAAGCGGCCACAGACTTCGATGATTTTATAAAAAAAATAAAAAACACACTTTAGGAGAATGATATGGAGACACAGGAAAAAGATATATTTCAACTTATTGCCATTTCAGGGGACAGTCGAGGGGCGGCATTTGCGGCTTTGCGACTTGCTCGTAAAAAAAAATATGATGAAGCGACGCAAAAATTAGAAGAGGCCCGTCTGAAAGCAACGGAAGCACACAATATTCAAACAGCCCTAATTACAAAAGAAATCAATGGGGACAGTGATCCAGTAACTCTTTTAGGCGTCCATGCTCAAGATCATTTGATGACGACACTGTTGGCACGAGATTTAATTGAAGAACTAATTATGTATATGGAAGAACGAGACTAACCAAAGGAGGAAATAACATGAACATTTTATTAGTATGTGCAGGTGGTTTTTCAACCACAATGATGATGGAAGAAATGAAGAAAGTAATCAATGGGTCGAAAAAATTGGATATTGCTGATTTTCCAATGGAAGCAGTAGGTGTAGATCGACTGCCAAACGTGATTGATGATTATGACGTGATTTTAGTTGGTCCCCAGTTAAGTCATAAATTTGATTATGTCAAAGGGGAAGGGGATCAACGAAACATCCCAACGGTCTTATTAACATCGGAAATATATGGGGCAATGGATGGGGCAACAGTCGTGAAACAAGCGATTTTAGCTTACCGTAAAAATCAAGCTTAGGAGGTAACAAGATGGAAAATGGTAAAGGGTTTTTTGGTAAAATTGAAGGATTAATCGGCAAAACATTAGTTCCAATTGCCAATAAAGTTGACAATCAACCGCATTTAACGGCGGTGAAGAAAGGGATGGTTGTGCTAACGCCAGTACTACTTTTAGGGTCAATGGCAGCAATCTTTCCATCCATTCCAGAATTTATTCAAACGAGTGGCGTTCAGAATTGGTTTGAGACATACGGTTATATTTTTGATTTGATTACGAAAGCCACACTTGGTTTAGTTGGTCTCTATGCCGTAATGGGCATTAGTTATTTTCTGAGTGAGCAATATCAATTGTATACGATTGGTTCGGTTTGTCTCTCATTGATCGGTTTTCTTCTCGTCTCTTTAAATGTGGATGAAAATGGCAATATCGTTTCGACTTATTTGGATTCAAAAGGTCTTTTTACAGGGATTTTTATCGCTTTAATCTCTGTTGAAATTTATCGCTTTTTTACAAAACATAAGTTAGTGATTAAAATGCCGGAAGGGGTGCCGGATTTTGTTTCCAGCTCCTTTGAATTGATTACTCCAACGGCTGCAATTGGTGTGCTCTTTATTATTATTAGAATGATTACTGATTCTTTAACAGGAGGTGTCTTACTTCCACAAGTAATCATGAACGTTTTAGCGCCTGCAATTGGAGGCATGGATTCCCTTTGGGTGATCTATTTAGTCTTAGTCTTACGGTTAACTTTTTGGTTTTTTGGGATTCACTCTGCGGTGTTATCAACCATTATATCGCCAATTATTGTGCAATACTTA
The DNA here is from genome assembly GCF_963518325.1 of uncultured Vagococcus sp. NCBI lineage: Bacteria > Bacillati > Bacillota > Bacilli > Lactobacillales > Enterococcaceae > Vagococcus > uncultured Vagococcus sp. The sequence continues at coordinate 73,117 of NZ_CAUQJB010000007.1, forward strand.
TCAGAAAATATTTCAGCAAAAGCTGCTGGTGAAGTATTACCTCACGTATTAACTGGTGGTGGGATGTCAGCATACGCAAATTTCACAGGTTCTGGTGTAACGATTGGTCTGGTGATTGCGATGATTCTAAGCAAGTCCAAACGCTATAAAAAAGTTGGTGCAGTTGCTTTACTGCCATCTTTATTCGGTATAAATGAACCGGTTCTTTTCGGGGTACCGATCATCTTAAATCCAATTTTAATGATTCCGTTTATCTTTGGTGGTTCTTTAGTGGGCCTCTTGCCATTTGTTTTTATGAAGTTAGGTTTCCTCAATTATCCAATATTCGATCCTCCGTATGTTCCGGTCTTTCTTGAAGGTTTTTTAGTCGGATTTGATTGGCGTTCAATTATTGCCAATGGGTTACAAATTATTTTGTCAGTCGGCCTATACTGGCCTTTCTTTAAAGTGTTAGAGAAGCAGGAATTAATCCGTGAACAACATGTTGAAGCGTCTAAACAATCGATTATTTCAGATGAAGATGAAGGCTTATTAGGAGATTTGGATTTTTAATGATAACTAACCAAATAAATCCTAGAGTAGAAAAACTTCAACATTATTTATCAACCCAATCGATTGAGGGGCTGTTAGTAACCGATAAGCCTAATAAATTTTATTTATCAGGCTTTAATGGAACAGATGTCGCTCTTTTAATCACCAAAGACCTTTCGTGGATTATTGCTGATGGTCGTTATTTGGAAGAAATAAAAAAAGAAGTAACAGGTTTTAGTGTGATTGATAATAAGGGAGATATGATTAAGACGCTTGTCTCCCTTGTTAAAGACCAACAGTTAACTTGTTTAGCTGTTGAGGCAGATAATCTAACCCTTAAGTGGTTTTTGGAGATGCAACATGGATTAAAGGGGCAATGTGACCTCTTTCCGACACAACATATTATTGAGCAGTTACGAATGATTAAAGAGCCAGCTGAATTAGCTATTTTAAAAAAGGCAGCTGAACTAACTGATTTGGTCTATGATCATTGTTTGAAAATTACTAAACCAGGAATGACAGAAGCCATGCTTGCGGTTGAACTTGAACATTATATGAGACAGCAAGGGGCAGATGGTTGTTCATTCGAAACAATCGTTGCTTCTGGTAACCGTAGTGCGATGCCTCATGGTCATGCCAGTCATAAGTTGTTGGCTAAAGGTGAGCTAGTGACCGTCGATTTCGGCGTAAGGTATCAGGGGTATTATACTGATATGACGCGAACTTTTGCAATAGGCCAGGTTATGCCTGAATTGAAACATATCTACAAAATTGTCAATCTGGCTGGCTTAAAAGCTTTTGGGGAATTAAAGGCAGGCATGACAACAGGTGATTTGGATCAGATTTGCCGCGATTATATATATCAGGCGGGTTATGGTGATTATTATAATCATGGTACCGGTCATGGGATTGGCTTAAGTTGCCATGAATATCCCTATATTAAAACTGGCTTAACAGAGGTGTTGCAGAAAGAAATGACGTTTACGATTGAACCGGGTATTTATTTGCCCGATTATGGTGGTGTTAGAATTGAAGATGATATTTATTTGAATAGTCAAGGATATGGAGAAAGTTTGACTAAATCAACGAGAGATTGGATTGAATTGTAGTGAAAAAACAATTAATAGACCTCATGAAAGCTGATGCTATTGCCGGTAGAGAGCAGGAAGTACGAAGAGTCATTATCGATTATTTGACCCCTTTTGATATCAAGTTAGAAAGAGATGGTTATGGCAATCAATATGCTTCATTAACTAATGGCAGCCAAAAACCTAAACTAATGATCATCGCCCATATGGATGAAGTCGGATTTATGGTCAAGCATATAACCGCAGATGGGTTTATTTATACTCAACCTTTTGGCGGCTGGAATTCCCAAGTTGTTTTGGGCCAACGGGTGACGGTGACGAGTAGACAAAAGGGAAGCAAGTATCGAGGTGTTTTTGGAACGACAGCAAAGAAAGGGCAGAACCCTCAAGAACCAGTGACATTAGGAGAAATGTACGTAGACATTGGCGCCAAAAATCAGAGTGAAGTCGAAGCTTTGGGCATTCAAGTAGGTGACATGATTACGCCTTCTGGTGAGATCGAGGAGTTACCTAATAATTTGATTTTAGGCAAAGCTTTGGATGATCGGTCAGGTTGTGTAATTTTACTGGAAGTTTTAAATCGTTTATCAAAAGAAGCACATTTAAATGTGGAAGTTGTTGGAGTCTTTTCTGCTCAAGAGGAAGTCGGTACCCGAGGTAGTTTTGTTGCCGCTGCTAAAATCAACCCTTATGAAGCCTTAATTTTAGATGTGGCCACAGCCAAAGACACACCAGGAGCCGATCAATATCAAAATCGTTGCTTAGGACATGGCCCTGGCATTGTTTGGTTTGATAAGACGGCAGTCTCAGATGTCAAGCTAAGTGATAGAGTGATAGCCATTGCAAAAAAAGAGGGGATTCCCTTCCAGCACGACGTCTTTGCTGGTGGTGGAACAGATGCAGGTTCGGTACAATTAGCAGGTGGTGGCGTGCCAACTGTCGGATTAAGTCTCGGTGTTCGCTATTGTCATAGCGGCTCTTCTATCGCTAGTTTAGTTGATATGGAGGCATCAGTCAATCTAATCGTGGCTTATGTAAAATCAATTAATAGATAAGGGAGCGATTATTCCGATTTCTCCCATGATTTGGCAACAAAAAGAAGGTTCCAAGGTGAACCTTCTTTTTGTTGTGGTTTGACATGGTTCTATTTCTTGAAGACAGCATAATATAAGCCACCAACCATCACGGCGCCGCCAACAATATTTCCCAGATAGACTGGAATAAAGTTAAGGATAAACTCAGTCCACGTGGCACCATTTTCAAAAATAGCTGCGGCAATGATAAACATATTAGCGACACTATGCTGAAAACCTATGGCCACAAAGGTTGTGACAGGAAACCAAATTCCTAAGTACTTGCCAACCGTATCTTTTGTTCCGTAGCATAACCAAACCGATAGCCCAACGAACCAATTGCAACCAATTCCTGAGACAAAAGCTTGTAGAAAATTGACATTAATTTTTGCAGATGCAACTCTTAAGGTTTCATGCAAATAGTCGCCTGTGGCTGTTAAACCAACAATATGGCCAAAAAAATAGGCAACAAATAACGCACCAACACTATTAGCCAGAGTAATGATCAAGAAATTCAAGCTTAATTCTTTGGTGGAGACCTTTTTATCAAACCAAGCAGTCGCCACTACAAACATATTGCCCGTAATTAATTCGCCGCCGCCTAGTAAAATAACGATTAAACCAATTGGGAAAATAGCAGCACCAATCAGACTGGCAAAGCTACCCCATTGTTCCGCAATGGAAGAAATAACGCGAATATACGCCAAATAGCCCAAGGAAATCATGGCGCCTCCAATAAACCCTAAGATTAATTTTGCTTTTAGGGGTTTGTTGACTTTAGCAACCCCTTTTTTGATAGTGATGGCTAGTGTCTCTTCAAGTGAGTACATAAAGACGCCTCCAGATATTTTTTTGATTAGAAAGAAGGAGGTCTGTCATCCAGCCTCCTTCAAGCTGATTAGTTGAATAAGTCAGCCACTGCTTTATGGACTTTTTCTTCATCTGTTAGATAAGGAATCGTGATGTGATCCGTGCCCGCTCTCATCTCATTGTATTCAATCGATGTTTCAATGGCGTGCTCGTTTCGTGCCCAGCTTCTACGGGCGACACCGCCCATTGTATCCCAAGCAATCGCTGATTTTATAATCTCATCACACAACTCGCTACCATCTAAGACCATTCCAAAGCCACCGTTTACTGACTTGCCGATGCCAACACCGCCACCATTATGAAGGGCAATTAAGCTCATACCTCTTGCAGCATTACCAGCGAAACATTGAGTGGCCATATCAGCGGTGACATTGCTTCCGTCTTTAATATTAGAGGTTTCTCTAAATGGTGAATCCGTGCCTGAGACATCGTGGTGATCCCGACCTAACATGACGGGCCCGATTTTTCCATCACGAATCAATTCATTAAACTTCAAGGCAATGTTAATGCGACCCATAGCGTCCTGATAAAGGATACGTGCTTCGGTACCAACTACTAGCTGATTTTTTTCAGCGTCGCGAATCCAATTATAATTATCTCGGTCCTGATAACGGCGGTTTGGATCAATGGCTTCCATGGCTGCTTTGTCAGTCGCCATTAAATCTTCATGCTTGCCGCTTAGACAGACCCAACGGAACGGACCGTATCCATAATCGAAGAGCATTGGTCCCATGATATCTTCCACATAAGAAGGCCAGATAAAGCCGTCTTTATCATCGACACCATTTTTTGAGATTTCTTTGATACCTGAGTCGTAGATTGCTTTCATAAAGGAATTACCGTAGTCAAAGAAATAGGTTCCTTTGGCTGTTAATGATTTAATGACATTAAAATGACGTTCCAATGTCTTATCAACCAAAAATCTAAATTGTGCCTGATTATCTGCTAATAACTGAGTTCGCTTATCGAAGGTGATGCCGATAGGGCAGTAACCGCCTTCATGGACATTATGGCAAGAGGTTTGATCCGATAACAAATCGATGTGAACATCGTGCTGATCCATGTATTCTAGCAACTCAACAATATTACCATGGTAAGCGATCGACGTTGCTTCCTTTTTATCTAGATAGGTTTTGGCAATGGCCACAGCTTCTTCAGGCGTTTTGGCTAAATTGCTAATCCAACCTTGCTCGAGGCGGGTATCGATCCGGGACATGTCCACTTCAGCGACGATGGTTACAGAGTTGGCAATTTCACCAGCTTTTCCTTGAGCACCACTCATGCCCCCTAAGCCAGAAGTAACAAACAGTTTGCCAGCCAAGTCACCTTCATCTGGAATACCTAATTTTAAACGACCGGCGTTAAGCAAGGTGTTGAACGTACCATGGACGATGCCTTGGGGGCCAATGTACATCCAACCACCAGCTGTCATTTGACCGTAATTAGTCACGCCCATTTGTTCTGCAATTTCCCAATCCTCAATATTATCGTATTCTCCTATTAGAAGGCCGTTAGTAATGATGACACGTGGCGCATCTTTTTTTGATTGGAACAAGCCTAAAGGATGACCAGATTCCACTACTAAGGTTTGCTCATCAGTCATTTCTTCTAAATAGCGTTTGATTAGGTGGTATTGCATCCAGTTAGAGCAAACTTGGCCGGTTTCGCCGTAAGTAACCAGTTCATAAGGATAGAGCGCCACGTCAAAGTCCAGGTTATTATCAATCATGACTTGCATAGCTTTGGCTGCCACACAATTTCCTTTGTATTCATCGATGGGTTTACCTTGGATACGTTCAGTTGGGTACCAACGATAGCCGTAAATCCGTCCTCGAGTGTTTAATTCGTTTAAAAATTCTGGAATCATTTGTTCATGGTATTTTTCTGGAATATACCGCAAGGCATTTTTTAACGCCAAGGTAGCTTGAGCTTGCGATAAACGAAAGCCCCTATCAGGTGCTCGACGGATACCTTCTTGAAATTTAGGCATATCGGGTAAGACATCCTCAAGTTTAATCGTCATGGATTTACTGATTTCTACATTGTTGATCATCGTTATTTCCTCCTGTTATTTGTATTGGAAAAGTTAAGTTGAAAGTTATACCTCTATTGTAATACGAGTGAGTCAATAAAATGACTAATAATCCTTTTCGGCTTGAATAATTAAAAAAATAAATTTCTTTGCAAAATTAGACGGAAATTAGACTGTCTAGCCTTATAATGAAGTTAATAAAAAAGAAAAAGGTGATAGTATGTTTGCAGATAAAATTTTAGTTAATTTTAGTCAGATTTTTAGCCCAATTGATAAGGGAAGACCCTTGAGAGGGAAGGAGATGGCTGAGGCGGTCATTCTTGAAAATGGTTATATCGCCATTAAGGACGGAAAGATACTCGCAATCGGCAGTGGGGAGCCAGAGGATCAATTAAAAGGTGATTCAACAGTGATTATCGATTATTCTGGCAAACTGGCGTCTCCAGGATTAATTGATTGTCACACTCATTTAGTTTATGGCGGTAGTCGAGAAGGAGAGTTTGCAAAAAAATTAAACGGGGTAAGTTACTTGGATATTCTGAAGGAAGGGGGCGGAATTTTAAGTACAGTCAAGGCCACTAGAAGTGCCAGTTTTGAGACGCTATATCATAAAACGAATCGACTTTTGGATAAAATGCTGATTCATGGTGTCACAACGGTCGAAGCAAAAAGTGGTTATGGCCTGAACTGGGAAACGGAAAAGCGGCAACTAGAAGTAACTAAAACATTAACTAAAGACCATCCAATAGACTTAATTTCAACTTTTATGGCCGCTCACGCCATACCAGAACAGTATAAAAATAATCCCGATGAGTTTATTCAATTAATCATTGATGACATGTTGCCAATGGTTAAAGCAGAGAACTTAGCAGAGTTTTGTGATGTTTTTTGCGAGACGGGAGTTTTTACAGCGGATCAATCGAGAAAACTGTTGACTGCTGCCAAAGAAATGGGCTTTAAACTGAGAATCCATGCAGATGAAATTGATTCAATTGGTGGGGTTGACGTTGCTGCTGATCTACATGCCTTAAGTGCGGAGCATTTAATGGCTGCAACAGACGAGGGCATTCGCAAAATGAGTGAGGCCCATGTCATTGGAAATGTTTTGCCAGGAACTACCTTTAGTTTGATGGCAGACACCTATGCGCCTGTCAAGAAAATGCTGGAGGCTGGAATGGCCATTACGCTGTCAACGGACAGCAATCCCGGGAGTTGTCCCACAGCCAACCTACAATTTATCATGCAGTTAGGCTGTTTCAACATGAAGTTAACGCCTGTTCAGGTGTTTAATGCTGTGACGATTAATGCTGCCTATTCGGTAGCGAGAGGTCAATCAATTGGGAGTTTTGATCAAGGGAAACAAGCTGATATCGCTATTTTTGATGCACCAAATGTGGACTACCCATTGTACTTTTTTGCCACTAATTTAGTAACGGATGTCTATAAAAATGGGGAACACGTTGTGAAAAATGAGGTTCGCCACTAGTAAAAGTAAAACGAAAGCTCCATTTAAACTGTAAATGGAGCTTTTTCCCATAACTTCTCCTTTGCCCCTATATTTCGAAAGCGTTTTATCGTAAAATAGGGGGATAGACCGTTAATGATTTTCGGTCGATGTATTTGAGCTTAGGATATGGATGAAAGAAGGTGAGACCTTGAGTAAAGTTGTATACGGTCAATTATTTGGAAACCCTGAGATTTTTGTCGATGGGAAATTGATGCTGTTTTCATTTACTAAAATTAACGCCCTACTTTATTATATGCTTGTTAACAGGAAAGTTAGTCGTGACGAATTATCAGGTTTATTATGGCCGGATATGGATGAAAAAAATGCTAAAAAGAATTTACGCAATACGATCTATCAGGCCAATAAAAAATTAGGAGGAGACTATATTTGTTCGCCAAACAAATTCGTCTTGAGTTTAAACGATGAGTTAACTATTACAAGTGATGTGGAACAGTTTAAAGACAATCCCAGCGATAATTTATCCCTCTATGATGATAGTTTTTTAAAAGGCTTCTATTTAAAAGATTGCGAAGAATTCGATGCATGGACAGAGAAAATGCGAAGCTTTTTTGAGAAAAAATTTCTAAATGAGTGTTTCCGCAATGTCACTCAAGACATTGAGGAAAAACGTTTTGAAATGGTTGAAAAAAAATTACAAAAGTTAATTAGTCTGGATGAGTACGATGAGCGGCACTATCAATTGCTGATGCGTTATTATTATGAGGTAGATAGACATGAAAAAGTCATCGAAGTCTTTTATCATTTGGCAGATGTCTTAAATTCGGAACTAGGAATTGCTCCAAGCCAAGAAACTCGCGATATTTTCGAATGTTCAGTGACGATGGTTAATAAAAATTTAGTGATTAATCGGCGCTTTACCACTAAATTTTTTGGTCGCATTGAGGAAATTCAATTGTTGGAGGCAAATTTCATCAAATTTAATCACAATGAAATGTGTCAATCTGTTTTTGTGAAAGGCGATATGGGCGTCGGTAAAACTAGTTTAGTAAACCGAGTCCTAGATAACGCGCCATATTTTCATATACTGGAAACCCAATGCTACGAAGTGGAAAAGTCTTATGATTTACGAGCTTGGCGTAAAATAGTCAATCAGTTATCTCAGTTAAGTGAGCATTATGGGGTAAGGCCAATACATTGGCAGGGAACCCTTGATCGTTTTTTTCCTAATATTGAAGATCCGTCGTTGGACAGGACATTTGCAGACGACAAGCATATTGACTTAAATGCATTGTCACAATTATTAATAGAAGCCATAAGAAAAATCAGTCACTTTAAGAAACTCGTCTTGGTTTTTGAAAATATTCAATGGTTAGATGATATGAGCTTTCAACTGTTGGTCAGTGTTATGCTGCATCTGAAAAATAAAGAAGGGATCTTTATTTTTACCTCGCGGAACGACATGAATTTAAGGCTTGTGAATTTTTTAACGACAATCAATTGTTATGAGTTATTAATCAGCCTTACTCTGGAGCCTTTAACATTGGCCGAAACTCAGGAATTTTCAAGAAATGAACTTCTCAATCAAACACCTTCCCCTGATACCTTAGGGGAGTTATACCAATTAACGGAAGGGAATTTTTTCTTTTTAACTGAGTATATTAACATGATACGAAATAACGATCAGATTGATATTATGACCGTACGAATGCAAGATGCTTTGAGAAATCGATTTAGTAGTCTAACAGATGTTGAAATGAAAGTGGTTGAAGTGGTGGCTTACTTTTATGATTATGTTCCTGTGGAGCTATTGGCGGAAATTGTTAATTTACCTGCGTTTGAATTGGCACAGGCAGTTGAACATTTAGTAAAAGAAAACATTTTATTGGAACTTTTTGTTAGTGACGAAGTCATGATTTGTTTTAGTCACAATCGTTTGAGGGAATTTATTTACATGAATCAGATGGTTTCAAAGAAACTCCTTTTGCATAAGGAGATTGCTTGTTTAATGGAAAAATCTCGAATGAGCAATATTAACGATCATTTGATTTTCGCAAAAATTGCCTATCATTATGAGCAGGCAAAAGAGTGGTTAAAATCGTTGGATTTTCAGTTACGATATTTGCAAGGTTACTTTAAATTCTATCACGAATTATTTCCGATCAATGCCATTCCAAATGATAGGTTGATGACAAACCCTGATCTTTGGAAAAAAGGAACCATCAAAGAGTTTGATAAAATTCGGCAAAAATTAGAGGAATTAGCACCTGTTTATCAAGATGATCACAGGTACTTATTATTGGCAATTCGCTTTTATAATATGGAGGGGCGCTATTTCATTCGTCAGGGAAAATACGAAAAAGGTCTTGAAGACATTCATTACGTCATTCGTGTTTCAAAAGAATTAAATGACAGTCACTTTTTATTAGAAGGTTATAAACAAATGATTTATTATTGCATTCAAATTGATAATAGTCGTGAAATGCATGACTACCTTGAATTAGGACTGAATGAGGCAATACGCAGCAATAATCATGAGTCTATTGGGATATTATTACGTTTAAAGGGCTTGAACTATTTAATGACAGGTGACTTATACATGGCGGAGCGTCAATTAACCGAATCAATCAATACCTTCTCTATCACGGATACGATTAAGGATAAATACAGCATTAATATTGCAGCAGCCTATGACTATTTAGCTGAGATTAGAAGTATTGAAGAAAATTACCCAGAAGCAATTAGACTACAGCAATTAGCGATCGATCTCTGCGAAAACAAAGGGGCATATTCAAGTCTATCTGTCTTTTATATTAATATGGGTGTTATTCTTTTTGGGAATGAGCAGTACTCGGAAGCAAAAATATATTTTGACAAAGCCTATAAGATTTACGAGGAGTTTTCTTCATTGTGGAAGAGACCCCAGTTAGACGCCTATATGTCTTTAATCAACCTTTATCAAGGGAACTATCAAGCTGTTTTTGTCTATTTAATCAGCTCGAAAAAATACATGGAACGATTCGCTAATCCACGAGATATTGGGACTATTTATTTCGCTGAAGCGATGATTAAACGGCAGTTAGTTAAAGAAAACCATCAAGATAATAAGCTTTGGGAAATGCTTGATCAAGATGAATTATTTTATTTCAGAAAAGCCTTGGAGTATTTAAGCCCCAACCGAAATAAACTAGAGACAAATTTATTAAAAAGAACCTTTAAACCTGAAGAATTAATAAATGGACTTAGATGAAATAAGGAACACCTCGTTTTTTACACAAGGTGTTCCTTATTTAGTTTACAAGGGAATCAAATATTTAGTGAGCATCCTAAGAGCTACTTGGGGGTGATGCTCTGCCAATAGTCCTAAAGATGAGACGATATATGATGAATCCAAATAAAAAGCTGGTTTTAGTGGTTTTAGGTGTTGGGTGTCGGTTTGAAGAGCTGCTTTCAAAATGTTTTTTGGTTGGGAACTATTAATAATGATACCACCAGTTCCGATTAACAGATCAATTTGGCGTAAATCCTTTCCTTGCTGATAATACGTATCATGACGAGGGTGGCGTTCTCTTCTTGTAACACCGGCATGACGATCCATCCCAATTGACACGGCGATTTTAGCCATTAAGTTATCAAAGTCAGACTGGTCTGGAGTACTTGGAATAAAATCGGGATGCTGTTCCCTAAGTAAGCAGTTACGCCTTAATTCAGTCTCATCGTAGTGATGGTTGCCATAGATATTAAAGTAGTCTGGCCCCGCGGTCTCAAACAAGCTAACGGCAGAATAACGCATCCCTAAATCACCTTCGACCGTCCTTTTTAGAAATGGTTCAGGTAATCCCTCGTACAGTAGTTGCTGATCGCTAATACTTTCACATGCTGAATGAACATCAGTAGTGGCTCCACCAACGTCCACAAGAGTTATCTTTCCAAAGCCTGGGATCTTCCCACTGCCTTGAGATAAAAGCTTGACAGCATGGAGAACGGCCATTGGTGTGGGGATAATTGGCGAATTACTTAGCTTAGCAATCTGATCAAAGCCTTTCCCATAGATGATTTTTTCAAAAAAAATTCGCCTTAACCTTTCTCTAGTATCTGTGGCTTGTATTAAATTGACTTTTGGAAGCACATTTTCTGTCAAATAATAGGTTCTATTCATTAGAATACGTTTTATTTCAGGGGCTGCTAGACGGTTACCTGCCACAATAAGGGGAATATCTTTGTTTAGGTGCGTCAGCTTTTGAGCACAATCAAGAATAAAAGCAGTATTGCCTCCATCTGTGCCCCCAGTTAGAAGAATAACATCGGGATTTAATTGATTTATTTTCTGAATGTCTGCTGAAGAAAGGCTGTAGGAGAAGGTTTTTAGTATTCTTGTACCTGCTCCTAAAGCAACTTTTTTTGCAGCAGCAGTTGTTAAGCTATGGGTAAGACCGATAGCAACCATGTTAAAGCCGCCAAAAGCAGATGAGCAGATTAGGGTTTGATGATTAGGCAGCTGTTCTATCTTTAAATCTTCAGCCATTTTAGTGATTAGTTCTTGATAGCTATCGAATAAATTAGTCTTACTTTGAGTGTTTACCGTAATATGAGACATGATTAATTCACTTTCAAGATCAAGTAAAATAGCTTTCGTGTAAGTACTGCCAAAATCGATGGTTAAAACATTGTTTGTCATTGTAAATCTCCTTTCGTTAAATGAAAATTAAATGAGAAAATAATTAGTTTTTAATAAGATTTTAGAGTCTAATAATAAATAAAAGAATCTAAAAAACGTCAAATAACCGGTTAGACTTAAAAAAAATTAGGCAATGGTATCTAAACTAAAAATAGGCCCGTCCTTTAAATAGAGAAAACCATCGGATTTGTTCTGGTAATTCGTTTGTCAGTTTTTTTATGGAATCTATATGTCTAAGGGACGCTTCAAAGAGATTAAGTTCATTTGTTTTTGACGTTTTTTATTGATTGCAAAACAGATTGATGTTTATTATATACCAGGTGCGTCTAAAAAATGTCTAATTTTTATAAGAGCTAAAAAGAGGGATAGTTTTTTTAAGAAAAGTAGCGTCTAAAAACAATGAAATTGGCTTTTTAGTCGCCGTTTATCAGGGTTTGACACGAGTTTGCCTGAGTGGTAATTTGAGAGTGTAGTAGGAAAATAGAAGATTGAAACTAAAAAGAAAGTCACTGTTTGTTCGTGAATAAAGTGTTCCATGAGTTAGGTGAATTTCTTGAAAAGGAGAGAGTATGTAAGTTGAAACGTACAGTTGGTTCAAAAATAAGTGCTAAAGACATTGCCTTATTAGGATTATTAGTGGCGATTGAGGTCATTCTAACTCGATTTTTTGCAATCGAAAATTCATTTGTTAGGATTAGTTTCGCTTTTTTACCCTTAATGTTAATGGGGCATTTATTTGGACCATGGCTGGCAGGCCTTGGCGGTATCGTTGGTGATATTGTTGGCATGCTAATTTTCCCAAAAGCCATGTTTTTTCCGGGATTTACATTTAACGCTTTTCTTATTCCCTTTCTATACGGCGTGATGTTTTACCGAAAAGATATCAATTTGAAACGAATTGTGATGGCCCAATTACTTATTATGGGAATGGTTAGTCTAGTTTTAACGCCAATCTGGCTGAATATTCTATTCAAGATTCCTATCTTTGAGTTATTGCCTGTCAGACTATTGAAAGAGGGCATTCTTTTTCCAATAAATGTCTTCGTCAGTTATTGTCTGTTTAATAAGACCTCCCTTGTGACCGTGATGGAGATGGGAAAGTAAACAATGTATTTTGTAGGTATACCGGGTAAAGGTTTCGACTTTTCCCTAGTTAGATAAATGAAAGGAAGAAGTTAAATGGCAAAGTTAGTAGAATGTATTCCGAATTTTAGTGAAGGTAGAGATGAAAGCGTTATAAAGGGGTTAGTTGAGGTCGCTAAAAGTGTCAGTGGCGTTACCTTATTGGATCATTCATCAGATCCCAGTCATAATCGCAGTGTGTTCACTTTAGTCGGCGATGTTGAAGGGATTCAGGAAGTTGCCTTCAAATTAGTCAGTTATGCCACGCAACACATTGATATGACTAAACAAACAGGTGAACATCCACGGATGGGAGCAACCGACGTGGTTCCTTTTGTCCCAATTAAAGATATTACCACAGAAGAATGCGTGGAAATATCTAAAAAGGTAGCGAAACGAATTAACGATGAGTTAGATATTCCGATTTTCCTTTATGAAGAATCTGCGTCTTCACCTGATCGAGTCAACTTGGCACGTGTGAGAAAAGGACAATTTGAAGGAATGCCTGAAAAACTAATTCAAGACGAATGGGCCCCTGATTTCGGTAGCAGAAACATTCATCCAACTGCTGGCGTGACGGCCGTAGGCGCAAGAATGCCCCTAGTAGCCTTTAATGTCAACTTAGACACATCTGATATTACCATTGCCAACAAGATTGCTAAAATTGTTCGCGGTTCTGGTGGCGGGTTTAAGTATTGTAAAGGAATCGGCGTTATGTTAGAAGACCGCAATATTGCGCAAGTTTCCATGAATATGGTGAATTTTGAAGGAACCCCATTGTATCGTGCGTTTGAGACGATTCGTTTCGAAGCGAAACGTTATGGCGTTTCAATCATTGGGAGTGAGGTGATTGGTTTAACTCCTGCTAAAGCATTAATTGATACAGCTGAGTATTATTTGCAAATTGAAGATTTCGATTATGGAAAACAAGTATTAGAAAATCACTTATTGAATTAGGAAGAGGAGTGTCAAAACAATGGAATTAGTTGAGTTGAAAGTTAACGAATTTATGCATGTTTTAGGCTCTGATGAACCGGCACCCGGTGGTGGCTCTGCCTCTGCATTAGCCGCAGCTATGGGAATTTCATTAGTTAAAATGGTAGCAGAACTAACTACTGGCAAGAAAAAATACGCTGAGCATGAAACGATGATTCAAGAAGTGTTAGTTGAAGCGACTGACCTACAAGCGATCCTGTTAGATGCCATTGATAAAGATACCCAAGCATTTAATGTTGTTTCAGCGGTTTTTTCAATGCCTAAAGAAACAGATGAAGAAAAAACTGCAAGGCGAGAAGCAATGCAGTTGGCTTTAAAAGGGGCAGCTATCTCACCATATGAAATGATGGAAACAATTGTCAGAGGGCTTAAAGTAGTAAAAAAAGCCGTTGGAAAATCGAATGTTAATGCAGCCAGTGATTTAGGTGTAGCAGCGTTAAACTTGAAGTCTGGCCTACAAGGGGCTTGGTTAAATGTGTTAATTAACCTATCAGGAATTAAAGAAGAGGCGTTTGTTGACGGCTATCGCGGTAATGGTCAGGCATTGTTAGAAGAAGGATGTCTGTTAGCCGATGAGATTTATGAAGAAATAGTGACCTTAGTTTAGACAGAAAGGAAGTTAATGAGATATTATGACTTATTTATCAGATATTGAAATTGCCAATCAAGTAAAAATGAAACCGATCAAAAACGTGGCTGATAGCTTAAATTTAGAGGAAGAGGACTATCAGTTATATGGAAAATACAAAGCTAAATTAGATGCCCTAGAGTTAGAAAAAATGAAGGATCAAAAAGATGGCAAATTGATTTTAGTAACAGCAATCACACCAACACCAGCCGGTGAAGGAAAAACAACCACATCAGTTGGGTTGGCAGACGGTTTTACTAAGATTGGCAAAAAAGCGATGTTGGCTCTGAGAGAACCCTCATTAGGCCCAGTTTTTGGTGTTAAAGGTGGCGCGGCAGGTGGTGGTTATGCCCAAGTTGTGCCGATGGAAGATATTAACCTTCACTTCACTGGCGACTTCCATGCGATTGGTGCAGCCAATAATTTATTAGCTGCTTTGTTGGATAATCACATCCATCATGGTAATAGTTTGCAGATTGACAGCCGACGTATTACCTGGAAACGTGTGGTTGACATGAACGACCGACAATTACGTTATATTGTGGATGGCCTCCAAGGGAAAGTGAATGGTGTTCCCCGGGAAGATGGGTATGATATTACCGTTGCTTCGGAAATAATGGCCATCTTATGTTTGGCTAACAATATTGTTGAATTAAAGGAAAAATTACGTAAAATCATTGTTGCTTACAATTTTTCTGGCGAGCCTGTCACAGCTGGCGATTTAAAAGCTGAAGGAGCTCTTACAGCTCTGTTGAAAGAGGCCATTAATCCTAATTTGGTACAGACTTTAGAGCATACACCTGCCTTGATACACGGAGGTCCATTTGCTAATATCGCCCATGGTTGTAACAGTGTCTTAGCCACAAAAATGGCTTTAAAATATGCTGACTATACGGTAACAGAAGCTGGCTTTGGCGCAGATTTAGGGGCTGAGAAGTTTATTGATATTAAATGCCGCTTGGCTGATATTCGACCTGATGCAGTTGTCTTAGTGGCTACTATCCGAGCCTTGAAGATGCATGGAGGTGTTCCTAAAAATGAGCTTGGTGAAGAAAACATTGATGCAGTGATCAAAGGTTTGCCAAACTTGGAAAAACACTTGGCTAATATTCAGGATGTATACGGTTTGCCAGTGGTAGTTGCTATTAATAAGTTTCCAACAGATACTCAAGCTGAATTGACAGCCGTTGAGGAAGCTTGCAAAGAACGTGGGGTGGAAGTCGTCTTATCCGAAGTCTGGGAAAAAGGTGGTAATGGTGGCGTAGCCTTGGCTGAGAAAGTCGTTGAATTAGCTGACCGCGATAACACCTTTAGTTACGTTTATGATTTGGAAGACAGTATTGAAGAAAAACTGAACAAGATTGTCCGCAAAGTATATGGTGGGACAGGTGTTGAATTAACCAAAGTAGCCCGTCGTGAAATGGCTGAATTGGAGCGTTTAGGTTTTGGGAATTTACCAATCTGTATGGCCAAAACTCAATATTCATTCTCCGATGATCCAACTTTAATCGGTGCGCCCCAGGATTTCACAGTGACCATTAAAAATATGAAAGTGTCGGCTGGAGCAGGTTTTATTGTCGCTTTAACTGGTGCGATTATGACGATGCCTGGTCTGCCTAAATCACCAGCCTCTGAACGAATCGATGTGGATGAAAATGGTGTAATCTCTGGCTTATTTTAGGGGTGATAGATGAAAATAAGGACTATTAGCAAAAAGGACTATCGTGTTTCAACTTGGAGTGGGGGAGAGACTCAGGAATTGTTTCTCTTCCCAGTCCAGGGAACTTATCAAATTGGTCAGTTTGATGTTAGACTATCCAGTGCCACTGTTGAATTGGCAGAAAGTCTTTTCACAAGTCTGCCTGGCTATCAAAGAGTCATTATGTCCTTGGATAACCCTTTAAGTTTGAGTCATCAAGGGAATGATAGTAAAAGGATGGTAGATTTAATGCCTTTTATCTCCCACCATTTTTCAGGAGAGGATCAAACAACGTCAATTGGTAAGTGCAGAGATTTTAATTTGATTTATCGTGATGGTTTAGCTGGCGAATTAGTGGCTTGCTATCAAAAGGAGTCAGTCGTGATTAAGTCCGACGAGTTTGTCTTAGTTTATGCCCTTGAAGAAATTAGAGTCGAAATTTTTCAAGGACATCAGGTGACACATGCTCATTTAAAGAGAGGTAACAGTGTGGTTATTGAAGAGGTTACTGAGAATTGTTGGTTAGTGTTAACAGCCAAGAACAGAACAGAGAAACCAATAGCAGTCGTGGCAAGTATTAGCGAAAGTTAAGAGTGTTTTATTTGTAACCGATTTCAATAAAGCGAATCATTTCTGTTTTTTTGAAGGGAGAAAACTTATGGAAACAAGTGTAGATGTAACAGAACTAAACGAAATGGAAGAAAAATCGAAATTTAGTCTAAGCGGTGCCACGCTTTATGGAATAAATGCAGTCATTGGGTCTGGAATCTTTCTGTTGCCACAAACTATCTATCGGGATTTAGGTCCAGCCTCGTTATTTGCGATGGTTTTTGACGCAGTTCTCGTGTTGTTACTGGCGGTCTGTTTTGCAGAAGTAGCTTGTTATTTTAATAAAAATGGAGGCGCCTTTCAGTATTCGAAAGCAGCTTTCGGTGACTTTATCGGCTTTATTGTGGGCTTATTAGGGTGGTTTGTGACAATTATCGCATGGTCGGCTATGGCATCTGGGTTTGCCAAGCTGTTAATAGTGACATTTCCAGTTTTGACTGGTAAAAACACCTTAATAAGTATTTTACTGGTCATAGCCTTATCGATTATTAATAGTACGGGGTTAAAAACCTCAAAGATGTTTACCATTGCTATTACAGTGGCTAAACTAATTCCAATTGTGGCTTTTGTCCTGATCAGTATTTTCTTTATTAAGGGAGGCATTTCAGCTGGAAACTTTACACCATTTTTACAACTTAAAGGCGGCTTAACCCTTTCAGATGCGATGGCTTCTACTTCTTTAACTATTTTCTATGCATTTATTGGATTCGAAGCGTTACCTGTAGTTGCTGGTGAAATGAGAAATGCCAAAAAGAACGTGCCAAAGGCAATTGTTGGTTCTATCAGTATTGTCTCTATTTTATACTTTATCATCATTGCTGGAACCATCGCCATGTTAGGTGCTGGTATTTTGGAAACACAAGCACCTGTCCAAGATGCTTTTGCAATGATGATTGGACCTGCAGGTAAGTGGATTATTTCAATCGGCGCCTTGATTTCAATTCTTGGATTAAATGTTGGGGATTCGATGATGATCCCTCGTTACGGCGCTTCGATTTCAGATGAAGGTTTATTGCCAAAGGTTATTGCCAAGAAGAATGGTAAAGGGGCACCAGTCATCGCGATTATTATTTCCTGCGTATTGACAAGCTTGTTGTTATTAAGTGGTAGTTTTGAACAGCTGGCCGAACTAAGTGTTGTTTTCCGTTTCATTCAGTATATTCCAACGGCTCTAGCTGTTATTTGGATGAGGAAAAAGAATCCAGATACTGTCCCAGCCTTTAGATTGCCTTTCGGTCCATTTATTCCTATTTTAGCTATTGCTGTTAGTATCTGGATGTTATGGAGTGGCGCTAATACTGTCAGTTTATTAGCAGGTGGAGCTGGCATCGTGATTGCGGGTATCTTGTATTTTGTTCTAAATGGTAATAAAAAAGTAACGAGTTAATTAGATATTTATAGGGAGGGTTTTATTAAATGACTAAACATATTACGCTAGATGGAAAAAGTTTGACTTTATCACAAGTCATTGAAGTTGCACGTCATCAGGCATCGGTTTCGATTTCAGAGGATGCAATCGAGGCGGTTAATGCTTCGAGAAAAATAATTGATAACATTGTTGCCAGTAAAAAGGTCACTTACGGTGTCAATACGGGCTTTGGTTCATTAGTTAAAGTCAGCATTCCTCAGGAAGAAACTAGACAGTTACAAGAAAATCTAATTCGCACCCATTCAAGCGGTTTTGGGGATCCTTTAAAGGAAGATGAAGTTCGTGCAATTATGTTGATACGAATTAACTCACTTTTGAAAGGTTATTCGGGAATTCGTTTAGTAACGATTGAAACCCTCCTGAGCATGCTCAATAAAGGCGTAATACCGTTTATTCCAGAAAAGGGGTCTTTGGGCGCGTCAGGAGATTTAGCGCCACTTTCTCATATGGTTCTGCCGATGTTAGGCTTAGGTAAAGCCTATGTTGAAGGAGAACTACTGGAAGGCCGAGATGCTATGAAGCGGGCAGGTATTTCTGTGATTCATTTAGAGGCAAAAGAAGGGTTAGCATTGATTAATGGCACGACTGTGTTAACTGGGATTGGTGCTTTAGCGACTCATGATGCCATTGAGCTGCTAAAATTATCGGATATTGTAGGCGCATTGTCGCTCGAAGTTCACAATGGCATTATCAATGCCTTCGATGAGGAATTACACCTCATTCGACCACAGAGTGGCCAACTGGCAACGGCTCGCAATATCAGACGATTGTTAAAAGGTAGTAGTCTAACAACACCGGCAACGGCTGATCGCGTACAAGATCCTTATACCTTAAGATGCATGCCACAAATTCATGGAGCTAGCAAAGATACAGTTGCTTATGTGAAAGAAAAAGTAGACATTGAATTGAATTCGGTAACTGACAATCCAATCATCACGCGGAGTGGCGACGTGATTTCAGGTGGGAATTTTCATGGCGAGCCTTTAGCTCAACCATTTGATTTCTTGGGAATTGGTGCGGCAGAAATAGGCAATGTCTCCGAGCGGCGAGTGGAGCGATTAGTCAACACGAATCTAAGTGGCTTACCTTCTTTCTTAGTGAAACATCCTGGCGTCAACTCTGGTTTCATGATTACGCAGTATGCCGCTGCTTCATTAGCATCTGAAAATAAAATCTTAGCACACCCAGCCAGTGTTGATTCGATTACTTCCTGTGAGAACCAAGAAGATTTTGTTAGTATGGGAACGACAGCGGCACGGACGGCGAGAGATATCGTTAATAATTCCCGCAGGATTGTGGCAACGGAAATGATGGCAGCTTGTCAAGCCATTAATTTCGTTTTAGATCGTGGTGAATTAGGAGTGGGAACGCAAATTGCCTATGATTTCTTTAGACAGCATGTGAATTTCCTTGAACACGACAAAGATATTGAGATGTATGACGAGCTTGAAAAAGCAACAGATGTTCTGATTAAAGGCGATTTACTGCGAGCCGTTGAGCAGGAAGTTGTTTTAGATATTCAATTTTAAGTCAGATAGTTACGTAAATGTCTCTGAATAATTCATTCAGAGGCATTTGTTGGTATAACCATTTTTTGCTGTATATCGTTAGAACTTTTAGGAGGGATTTGTAATGAAATACCAAAGACCAAAAGGGACTATGGATATCTTGCCTGCTGAAGCTGTCAAATGGCAATTTCTTGAAAATACTGCCAGAAAAACATTTGGCCGTTACGATTTTCATGAGATTCGGACGCCTATTTTTGAACATTTTGATGTCATCTCGCGAGGCGTCGGGGAATCTACGGATATTGTTTCAAAGGAGATGTATGACTTTTATGATAAAGGAAAGCGTCACATCACCCTTAGGCCAGAAGGAACAGCGCCAGTTGTTCGTAGTTACGTTGAAAACAAGTTGTTTGCCGCTGAATATCAGCATCCCTTTAAGACTTATTACATCGGTCCTATGTTCAGGTATGAACGTCCTCAATCAGGCAGATTGCGACAGTTTCACCAAATTGGAGTGGAGGTTCTAGGAAGTCAACGAGCTCTCAGTGATGTAGAAACAATCGCCATGGCTTTGAATTTTTTTGACAAATTAGGGATCAAACAAACTAAGGTTGTGATTAATTCTTTAGGAAGCCGCGACAATAGACAACTTTACCGACAAGCTCTAATCGATTATCTAGGGCCTTTGGTGGGTCAGTTAAGTGAAAATTCTCAGAGACGATTACAGCAGAATCCTTTGAGAGTATTGGATAGTAAAGATCAACAAGATCAGGAAATAATTAAGCAAGCTCCCTCAATTCTTGATTATTTAGACAGTGAAAGCAAGCTTTTTTTCGAGGAAGTTCAGGGGCATTTAAGGGAATTAGGCATTACATTTGAAGTAGATCCTTTGATGGTCCGTGGTTTGGATTATTACAATCACACTGTCTTTGAAATCATGAGTGAGGCACCAGGCTTTGAGGGGGTCTTAACAACTATTTGTGCAGGCGGCCGTTATGGTGGGCTAATTCATGAATTTGGCGGTCCGAGGGAATTTGATACTAGTTTTGGTTTTGCAATGGGAATTGAGCGAGTGATGATTGCCATGGAAGCAGAGAATGATCAGCCGAAGCAACCAGAAAACCCAGATATATATATCGCTGACTTAACAGCAGAAGCTGGTATCCTTGGATTAAAAATGGCAGAGCTAATCCGTAAGAACACCTTAATTGTTAAGTGTGACTATTTAATAAGAGGTCTACGATCTCATATGAGGTTGGCCAATAAATTAAATGCAACATTGGTCATGATGATAGGCGCTGAGGAATTGGCTGGAAATAAGGTTAAAATCAGAAATATGCGAACAGGTAATGAGCAGTATTTCTCACTAGGGGATATTGAATCAGATTTTTTAAGTGCTTATTATCGAATGATTAACTTATAGAACGAGTTGATGAAATGATGGAACTATTAAGGCAACATCGAAAAGATATTCAAGATTATGGTACAAAGTTATTTATTTTAGTGATTTATGCTTTTCTATATTCCGTTGCTCTCAATATTTTTTGGCGGAATGGGAATATATATGCTGGTGGAATAACAGGGATTTCTCAAATTATCACGACAGCTCTAGAAGCCGCCACGGCGCAAAAAGTGCCGATTTCCTTGGTTTATTATGGACTGAATTTGCCACTATTTATCCTAGGTTGGTTTGTTGTTGACCGAAAGTTTGTGGTGTTCACGATTATTGGCGTCACATTTGCTTCATTTGCCATTGAAATTACTCCGATGATTGAATTGACAAAAGACCCGATTATTTGCGCTATTTTTGGTGGTGCTCTCAGCGGATATTCCTTAGGTTTTGCATTAAAACACGGCTTATCTACGGGTGGAATGGACATTGTTTTGCTGAGTTTGCGAAAGATAACAGGCAAAAGCGTCGGTAGCCTGTCCTTAATAATTAATGGACTAATCGTTCTAACTGCCGGCTTTATTTTTGGTTGGCCCCACGCTTTTTACAGTGTGTTGTCGATCTTTGTTGGAGCCAAGGCGACGGATCTTGTTTATGTGAAACATAAGAAAGTACAAGTAATGATTATCACTCAAGATCCAGAACAGGTGATTGAAAAACTACAGGAACAATTAACCCGGGGAATGACGGTCGTCTATAATGCTAAGGGCGCCTACAAACAAAAAGATCAAGCGATTCTAATTACAGTCATCACCTATCGAGAAATGGAAATTTTGAAGGAAATTATGAAAAAAATTGACCCTAAAGCCTTTGTTAGTGTGTCTCAAGACGTGGAGATTCTCAGTGACTTCGAAGAAATGGATATCATATAACTAGGTTGTTCAATTCATATAGCTAGCTCATCCGCTGATTACTAACAAAACAGTTCCCACTACTACGAGGGAACTGTTTTTTTGTGCGCCCTGAATAGGCATGCAAGAGTACACGCCTGATAGAAGAAGGTCTGAAGCAAAACTCTGCACTTCTGAATAGAAACTTGATAGGAGGTTAGGCACATGGATGAGGTTGCCAAAGAAACCAAAGTCCAATAATTGTCAAAAATATGTGGTGAATAAATCAAGAAGTGAGATGGTGTGAAAGTTGTGAGGCTATACCAGGGGAGGTCTTGTGGGAGTGATGGGAAGTCGTTGGACGGCTCATGACAATCCTAATGATGACATTAAAGTGAATGGCAAGACGTTAACAGAAGTCATAGTAGCGAGGATAAGTTGTGAAATCAACAAAAAGCGAAGGGATCAACGCTAAATGAACGTCTGAAATGGTAGCCAAACAACTGTTTTTACCGAAGTACCGTATACCGAACGGTACGTACAATGCTGTGAGAGGTCGGCTTATCAATTAAAGATTAGCCCCCTCGATTGCCTATGACGATGAAATAACAAATGTAACAAAGTCGTTACTCTTGATTAAAACGGGTTAGTTAAGAGGTGGAACGCTTGCATTAAATAACTAAATAATATAGGGTGGAGATAAGAAGTAGATTAAGTCAGTTGAATTTCTCTGATAGTAAGCCGTATAGGTCAGAGACAAACCCTTGAGGCGAAAACCAGTTGTGACTAGGAAGGATAATGTATATGACTGTAGAAGATAAAAATGAAGAGAAGCACTTGAAAACTGAAAAAGAGCTGCCAACTGAAGTGCCAGAGACACCTCTAAAATATCCTGACAAGGAAGTTCCGAGCTTTCCATCTGAAAATATTCCTGTCGAGGTACCAGATCCATCTGTAAAAGAATATCCAACAGATGTTCCCAATTCTTTACCTAGTAGCAAACCCAAGGAAGTCATCAATCCTCCATTAGAAGAACCTTTGGAGATTTCCCCTGATTTCAAGGTTGAACCTCCTTTGGAGTATCGTACGAGTGATGTCGTTGATCCGAAAAATGAACCGTAAAGAAGGAGATGAGCTAAATGAGAAGTAAGTATAAATTAGTAAATATTCTATTAGTAGCAACTGCTACCTACTTTTTGAAAAAATGGCTAATTGATGAGCAACCTCCAAAAAAAGCTAAGGCCCACTAATGAAAGTCATCAATCTACTTGTTTCACGACAAATAATTAACAAAAAGTCTGTTTCTATCGAACAGACTTTTTGTTATGAAGTGGTTATTTTAAGTGCTTCCTTTTTTTCTTTCGATCGGCTTGATGGTCTTCTTTTAAACTGCTTTTAAAGCTGATAATTAACGTAAAAAAGCAATAGAGAATCAGAGGAAGTGCAACAATTCCAATTATTCCAACAATGAGGGCATAGGGCAATAGATTATTATGGTGGCGGAATAAGACCATGATTAGCCAGAAAATGGCTGATAAAGAAGCTAAAACATTAAGCAAGAACAAGATATACAAACAAGGTAACATTTTTTTTATCGTTGATACTTGGGCACGAGTCATATGAACCTCCAAGGGGCTTTTTCCTAATAATAACATTAATCACTGAAAGTTGCTGAGGTATTTTCTTAATAACTACTATTTACTTGAGGTGCCCTTAAATAAATCATATACAGATTCATGGCTTTGACGCGACTGGAACTTATAAATATGATGAGTTTTTTGAAGCAAGGTGAGACACCTTCTTTAGACAATAATTTAAAATAATGACTAAATTCAGCCAATAAATGGGATGATTATTCATATAGTATAGAGATGAGAAAGTGGATCATCTGTTTGAGGCATACAAGCACATGATTTATCAGCTATACACGATTAGCTCCAGGCAAATTTATAACCAAGATAAAGGTCAATCCTTTGTTGTGAAACACTGTTTAAGCGATGAAATCCATGTGTTTTAATTAGAAAAGATTATAGCGACAGACACTGTTGGAGAGACTTTTAGCAAAAGAACGACAACTATAGGTACGAGAAGCCATTAGTCGCTTGAATGAGCTATATCGGTTGCCAACTATTATGACCTATTTTGACAACCGAACTTACAAAGAAATCAGTGACCTCCTTGATATTCCATTGACGACATTAAAGTATCGGCTATATCGAGAGAAAAATAATCCAATCAGACATGGAAATTTATCTAAATGAAAAGACATAATAAGAAAGTCATTCAGATATTGATGAATTATTGGCAGACTTTTCAGTAGAATTTGAAACAGATTTAGTTAATCTTAGAAATGACATAACCCTACCTTGAGAAGACCTAGTAACCGAAACACGTCAAAAAATGATTCAAGTTAATATTCTACAGCAGTTTGAGCAACAAAGTAATCAGGAAACAAAAAAGAGAAGGAAAGGTGTCGGAAAAAATGACAGAATTGACCCGTGTTTTAATTTTTTTAGTAGTAGTATTAGTATTTAGAATAGCCACTCCACTTTCTTTGAGTTTGAGCTGGTTTTTTCAGGGCGGAACTGAGCAAGGTTATGTGAGTAGTGACTTTATCAAAGTATCTGATTTTTATGTTAAAACTAATAGCAAAGGCCCTCATTATGACTTACAGGCAGAAGAAGGTGAAATTGAGTTAAAAAAATACTTAATCCAAATAGTGAAGAGATTTATGGCGTTACAAGTCCCATGGAAAGGAGGTTAGCACCAGTTATCAAGTTGTAGAAAGAGATGATACGGCTAAAATCGCGAAATTTGCTTTTGATTGGCTTTGATAGATTTATAACAAGTGATGAGACATGAGTAACAAATTAACATTATTTTAGTCGCTTTTCTTGACTAACGCACTAGTTAAGCTTGATAATCTAACTAGCACTACGTTTATGCAACCGATATGAAATGACTAAGAGGAGTGATGTTATGACCACTTTTTTAGATAAAAATGAAAAACGAGATTTAGATATATTGTATTATTTGTACTCAGAAGATAAACTGTGGTCGGCAGAAGAATTAAGCAAGGTGGCTAATTGCTCAGTAAAAAGCGTCACTAGTTCAGTTTCAAAACTTAATGAATTGATTTTAGATCATGATTTGGATTGCTGGATTCAAACGGAACGACATTTAGGTATTAGATTGTGTACTAATTCTTATGCCAGTATTTATCATCTTGAGAGTTTATACATTCAAAATACGATTACTTATCAATTGATGGATAAAGTGTTTCATGGTAAAGACTTGTCGATTACTAAGCTACAACATATTTTTTTTCTTTCACGAAGTTCAATTTATCGAAAATTGTCAATTATTGAAAATTTTATTGTGAGTAATGGTTTTGAGTTTTCTAAAACTGAATTAACTATTTCTGGTCCAGAGTCGAGTATCCGAGAATTTTTTTATCTTTTTTATATTTCGCTGGCAGATGATTTTTTCTGGCCTTTTCAGACTGTTTCTCAAGTTTATTTGGAAGACAAACTGGCAAAAATTGAAGAGTTATCAAACTTCAAATTATCTTATGCAGAAAAATTAAGGATCTTATATCGAATGGCAATTAATTCCGTTCGCTATCAACAAAAACATTATATAGTAGACTTACCCGCCATTGTTGAAGTTTCCCCTAACCTTGACTTTGAACTGAAAGCATCGGCCGAGATTTTTTTAGAAGGCATTCCAATAAAGCATCACGAATTAGAGTATAAATACCTGTCATTAGTTTATCTGACCTATGCAAATACAATTGAGGTCAACGACACCCTGGGAATTAAAGAGGCTGTTGCTTGGAATAAAGAAACCCATACAAAAGCCTATGATCTGGTTGCGGAATTATTAAGGAGAATGGAAAAACTGTACCCTCAACTGGATCTAAAAGAACGATTTTCATCTACCAACTTTATCTACAAGTTAATCTCCGTTGCCAATTATGCCTTGATGTATCCAAAACTTGATGTTGATTTGGATTTGAATGACAGATGGAATAAACGATTTCGATCTTTGACTTTTTCTTCTTTGGATCGACCAAAGTTTACCCAGGTATTATGGGAACTAATTGTTGAGATGCATAAAGAAAATCAGAAAGAATTGATCAATCCGCATCATGTTTTCTATTTTATTTATTCCGTTTTTAGTCAGACGATTGATTTACATCTGTTTGAGAATTCTCTTAAAATTAAATTAATCATGGAAGCAGGTTACTTGAGTGAAAGCGAGCTAAAAGAAAAGTTAGGTCGTTTTTTAGGAAATGATGTTAAGATAATGACCAGTGAAGTCCGCCATGATGAAACGATTCCTTATGATTTAGTTATCTCAGATTTGCCCTTTTTGACCATCGATTATGTGGCAGTAAAACAGCAGTATATTTGGGCATTTCCACCGATGACAAGAGATTGGCAGAATATTAAGATGATTGCTGAGATGTTGCAGTTGTCGTCAGAAGCGCATCCAGAAAAAGGCTGAAGATATCAGCCTTTTTTTGCGCCAATCAACATAACCTAAGGGCTACCGCCTTATTCCAAGTAGCTAATGCTGGAAAAGGAAATAGTGGTATTAAATCTCCTGTGACGGTCAGAGCTGGACGAGTATGAAAAGCATCGCCAGCTACTAATACTTTTGATCGCTCGTCATAAAAAGCCATTGAACCAGGAACGTTTATCGCTCTTAAAGAGCCAACATAATCATTTTCGTCCAGTAAGGTGTCTGCTGATTCACTCGTCTTAAGAAAGCTGTCATTGATAGGTGATTGTGGTTCATCCTCTCTCAATGACATATCTCCTGACATCAACAATCTCGCTTAGATATATAGATCAAGGCCTGAGGTAATGCTACGTTTAGTTTAGAGAGTCTACCAATATGGTCTCCATGAGGATGAATCAGGATAATTTTGGTAATTGGCTTATCAATCGATTGAGCAGCTCTCAGAATAGACTTAGTAGCAAAATCAATTCTTGTACCTATCAAGTTTAGGCTTTCATTTTCTTCAATCAAGTAACAGTTTATTGGAAATAGCCTGGCTAAAAAAGTTAGTTGATCTGTTTTTTCTATTTGTTTGATGATCATCAACACGCCTCCTAATATGATTAACAGTTAACTATTTTAATTAGTTTTGTTACCTCACTATCTTATAAAGATAGTGAGGTGCCCACTCGTTTTTTACTGATTGAAATCTTTCTAGTCGGTTCATTTATCTGAGTTTGTATGTGATTGTTTTAGTTGGTCGGGTAAAAAATAAAGTGTGGCAAAAAAAGCAGTCGCTTCTTGTGGCGGCTCGTAAAAAACTTCTGTTAAACAGAAGTTGAATGAGTTATAATCTTGAATGAGACGGCGAACCACCAGTATTACGGTACTAGTGTTTTTTTAATGAGCTAAAATCGTCGGTCTTTCAGATAGGAGATACCATCAGTTAATAAAGTATGGGGTGAATGACATGATACAAATAATTCAGGAAAGTCTAGTTAGTGTTTGGAAAAACCGTTGGATATACATCAAAAGCTTATTGTTTTTAACAGTGCTTCAAGGGGTTGTATTTTTACCTGTGTTAGGATTATTATTTAATCAGATGTTACGAGTAGCGGATCTTCAAAGTATTACGGAAACAACGGTCAAGTCTGTCTTGATGAACCCTTTGGCCATAGGTTTGCTGATAGTTTTGGTCTTTCTAGTAATCGTTGCGATTTATATTGAAATGGGCTTTTTCTTTTTACTGGCTAGGTCCTTGGCGAAAAAAGAACAAATAACGGCGAAAGGAATCATCATTCAATTGGCTAAGAGAGTTAGGCACTTTATTAGCTTTCAATTAGTTCTTTTTATCGTTTACTTGTTATTATTGCTCCCTTTAGCTTCAATAGGGCTACAGTCAATGTTAACAGATTCGTTAAGATTGCCTTATTTTATTGCAGATGAATTGTTTAAATCAAGGTCGGGGACACTCTTGTATTTTGCCCTTTTACTGATAGTTTTTTATATAAGTATGCGGTTGTTATTTACTTTGCCGCTCTTTATTTTGGATAAGAAAAAAAATGTATTAGGTGGAATGAAAGATAGTTGGTTTGTTTCCAAGAGAAATACGGGGAAAAATATATTTGTTCTGGGCAGTCTGTTAATTGGGTATCATTTTCTTTTGGGCTTAGTTGGTCTGTTTCTAGTCAGTCCAGTTTTTATCGTGGAAGCGTTTAGCCCATCTTGGGCCCCTTGGGTAGCTGGTATTATGCTAACGTTTATCCAAATCCTGTTTGTCTTAAGTTTTGGATTGCTTCAAGCAATCATGGCAGAGGCGATCATTCGTTTAGGCAGTTTGAACCAATCGGTAAGTAACCTTCCCTATAAAAGTCAGGAAAGGCCTTTCTTTTCTAAGCCCTTATCCTTATTTATTAAACTTGGCCTTGCATTAGTGATTTTAGCAACAGCTATTGGTAATTTGGTGACAATGAAAGAAGGCCTTTATGCGCCATCAACCATGGTAATTGCACATCGAGGCGAAACCTCTCAAGCGATAGAGAATACCTTAACTGCTTTAGTAGCAGCAGCCAAGATTGAGTCGGACTATGTTGAATTAGATGTAATGGAAACGAAAGATAAACAACTGATCGTTTTTCATGATGAGACACTTCGTCGTTTAGCTAATAAATCCTCTGCCATAAAAGATTTGACTTTAGCAGAAATTAAGGATGTGTCACTTGTCAGTAATGGTTTGACCGATAGAATTCCAACCTTTGCTGAATTTATTGACGTGGCCAAAGAACATCAGATAAAGTTATTAGTTGAGATAAAACTACACGGAAATGAATCTCCAGAGATGGTCCAGAATATTGTCAATCTTTTGGCTGAAAAAAACGTTACCCGTGATTATTTAGTTCAGAGTTTGGATGGAGACATTGTCAAAAAAGTAAAAGAGTTAAACCCAGAGATTAAAACAGGGTATTTAGTGGCTTTTAATGTTGGAAACATTCCTTCGATTCCAGCAGATTTTTTAGTCTTAGAAGATTTTTCTGTCAATCAGCGCTTATTGAATCAGGCGAGGGAGTTAAATAAGACTGTTTTTGTCTGGACTG
The DNA here is from genome assembly GCF_963518325.1 of uncultured Vagococcus sp. Classification (NCBI taxonomy): domain Bacteria; kingdom Bacillati; phylum Bacillota; class Bacilli; order Lactobacillales; family Enterococcaceae; genus Vagococcus; species uncultured Vagococcus sp. Next base: position 102,225 of record NZ_CAUQJB010000007.1, read on the forward strand.
TTAACAGAGAAACCCTCATGCGTCAGTATTTACGGATGGATATTGATGGCATGATTACGAATCAACCAAAAAGAGCTATTGAACTGAGACAGTCTTTTGAGGAAGAAAAAGGCTTTGGTCAAAGGGTAAGAGATTTAATTAACTAAGACTAATGTTTGCTTTCATTCTTCTACATCAGTTTAATAGGCAAAACCATTAGCCAAACTGCTAATGGTTTTTTGATGTTTCAGAATCAATCAATTTAAAGGTTAAAGTTCTCAAGAATTTTTACTTCCAAAATGTAAGTAACATCTCTTGCATTCTTATAAAAAAAGGGGTATAACTATAACAAGAGGTTGGTCAGTAAAAGTCAAACTCTTGCTTCTCATAAAAAAATTGGGGAGAACCAAAACAAGGAGGTTAAAATATCATGGCAAAAAATCATTACGAACGGACAAAAGAAAATGTTAATATTGGAACAATTGGACATGTGGATCATGGCAAGACAACATTAACTGCTGCAATAACGTCTGTTTTATCAAAAAAAGGGTTAGCCGATGCTCAGGATTATAAAAGTATCGATGCAGCTCCAGAAGAAAGAGAACGGGGCATAACAATCACTGCCTCACATGTGGAGTACGAAACAGAAAAACGACATTATTCCCACATTGATGCCCCTGGTCACGCTGATTATGTCAAAAATATGATAACCGGTGCCGCTCAAATGGACGGTGCTATCTTGGTTGTTTCAGCAACAGATGGGCCAATGCCTCAAACTCGTGAACATATTATTTTAGCTAGACAAGTCGGGGTCGACCATTTGGTCATTTTTATGAATAAAACTGATTTAGTTGATGATGAAGAATTACTGGACTTAGTCGAAATGGAAATTAGAGAATTGCTTAATGAATATAATTTTGCAGGTGAGGATATACCAGTTATTAGAGGCTCTGCTCTACAAGCATTGGAAGGCAATTCTGATGCTGAAGAGCAAATTATGGTGTTAATGCGTGTTATCGATGAGTCAATTCCATCCCCATTAAGAGAGACTCAGCAACCATTTATGATGCCAATCGAAGATGTCTTTACGATTACTGGGAGAGGGACAGTGGCAACAGGTCGTGTTGAACGCGGAATTGTCCGTTCAGGAGACGAAGTGGAAATCGTCGGACTTGTAGCAAAACCAGTTAAAACAACTGTCACCAGTGTAGAAATTTTTCATAAAGTATTGGATTACGCTGAAGCAGGTGATAATATCGGGTCTATGCTTCGTGGACTTACTTTTGAGGACGTTGAACAGGTTTCTGAATTGACCCTAACTGAAACTGAAGCATTGAAAAGCTTAATAACTGATTATCAACAAGACCATCAGCAAAAAGAACCGCTAATAGTCAGTTAACTCGAGGTCAATTGCTAATATTAGCTAAAAGGTCAGCTTTTGTAAAAGAAAGCTGACTTTTTTATGAGAATGTCATGAGTAAAAATGTTTAGTCAGCTTCGTTGGTTTAGAGAAGCGATATTATGACAGTATAATAAGGCTAACTATTGAGTAACCTCTGAAACATTTTAACAGATTGCTAGCAAAAAAGGCACGCCTCATTAAATATAAATGAGGGAGAAAAAAATAATAAAAAAAGAAGATTTATTATTACTTGGGCATTAGTGGGAAGTTTAATAAGGTGATTACGTCGGTCATTTATTATTTCAAGTCTCATTCCTATCATTTGATTTATACTGATGTTAAATATCGGCATAATAAGATGACGGCACAAAATAGCCTGTGACATGTAAGAAATCACTTATCCAAAGCCCACCACTTTATAATCATAAAGTGGTGGGCGATATTCGAATGCGTTGAAATTACGCTACTTTATGCAGTGGCAATTGAGTTCAAATTCAAATGATAAATAACATCCTACGATGTAAATAGTAGGTGACAATACGTACATTGTGAGTTTTATGTCGCAGTAAAACGTGAATCTAAACTAATTAGTTACTGTAACAGTCCTATCGTAGTCAACAGTAACGGCCATTGATGCGATCTAAATTCAAAAACTAGTGTTATTGGGCAAGGAAAATGAATTGAAATCGCTCATAATAAACTGTAAAGTAACTAACTGTTGAGATGAAATTCAGACACTTATCCGGAAAGTCGGTCTCAATAAGTAACTGCAGTTACCAGTAACGCAAATTAGAGGAGTTGAATGAACATGAAAAAGACAATTATCAAGACTATGACATTATCAGCTATCTGTTTAGTAGGAAGTTTTGCTCAAGAGACAACAACATTAGCAGCCAGCCATCCCTTATTTAAAGTAACGACTGAAAAGGAGAATATTTCAGTTTCATCCGTCCAATTGGTACCTGAAAAGTCGTTATTAGTTGGCGAAACCTACCAATATGAGGCCATGATTAGTCCGACAAACGCATCAGATCAGTCTTTAAAATGGTATTCTCAAAATGATAAAATTCTCAAAGTAGATCAGAATGGTTTAGTGACAGCTACAGGAATCGGAACAGCAGATGTCTATGCGTTTGCGAGTGATGGTGATATTCGTGGTTGGTCTGAAGTGACAGTTAACAAAGGAACTTTACCAGTTTCCAGTGTCACTCTTTCACCTAAAAGTGGTATCGTCGAAGTAGGGACACCATTTATGATTAAAGAAACAATCTTACCCACTGCAACTCGTTTTCAGTCAGTCACTTGGAGTAGTTCTGACTCGAGTGTCGCTACTGTTAAAAATGGTGTAGTATCTGGTATTAAACCAGGAAATGTAACAATCACAGCAGTTTCAGGAGATGGTAAAAAAACTGACACGAGTACATTAACAATTAAATATGGTAGTACAATCCCAGTAACCTCGATTAGTCTACCTCCAAGTAAATCATTGTTAGTTGGCGAGACCTCCCAGTACATGGCTACCGTATTACCAGCAGTCGCCACAGATAAACAAGTCATTTGGCAAAGCGCCAATGAAAAAATTGTAAAAGTTGATACTGATGGCCTCGTTACAGCCACAGGTGTCGGCACAGCTGATATTTATGCCTTATCAAAAGATGGGAAAAGTAAAGGCTGGTCAGAAGTCACTGTTAAAGAAGGCAACCTTCCAGTAACGAGTGTTAGTTTGTCTCCAGAGTCAGGAATTGTTGAAATTGGTAGTCCGTTTAAACTTAAAGAGACTGTTTTACCAGAAGCGACTAAATACAAAGTGGTTGGCTGGACGAGTTCCAATAAAGCCATCGCAACTGTATCCGGTGGCGTTGTGACTGGAATAAAACCAGGGATTGTTACTATAACTGCCACTTCTATAGATGGGAAGATTAAAGGCAGTAGCACCCTTACAGTTAAATATGGTGATAAAATTCCAATGACGTCTCTTTCGTTATCAACTAAAAGCAAAACATTATCAGTTGGTCAGTCATTTCAATATAAGTCAGTTATCACCCCTAGTTTTGCTACAGAAACTTCACTTATCTGGTTTACATCAGATGCATCAATTGCGTCAATTGATGATAAGGGGTTAGTCAAAGGAGTGAAAAAAGGGAAAACAACTGTTTTTGCCTTTTCAGTTGATGGCTCAATTAGTGATTCAGCTACTCTGACAATCAAATAGCAATAGTTAGTAGAAAATAGGATACAATAAATAATCAAACAACTCACCTTTATTACATCTAAGGTGAGTTGTTTGATTATTTCGTTCTTTGTCAAAATGAATTGATTGGCCTTAATTTTGTAAAATACAATTCGATTAAGTCGTGAGAATTCAAATAAATTGACAGTAACTAATGTCAAAAAAGTCATTAATTGTTTTAAATGATAGACGACTTGTCCTTGATTTTTGTTTGTCGCCTTAACAAAGGCTTTAATTACTGTTACAATAATAATAACAAGCAAGATAATGACGAGGCATAAAAGTGAGTGAACCCCAGGTATCAACAAAATTGTCAGTTTTAAAGAAGGGGATGATATAACCTTGCATATGCGCTAGCCAGTGAGCGGAAAGTTAGGAGAGATAAGATGCGCGATGAACAAACAATGATGGACTTAATTATCACCTTTGCAATGCAGAATGAGAGGATTCTTGGTGTTTACTTAAATGGTTCTCGAGCCAATCAGAATGCATCTCGCGATCAGTATCAGGATTACGATATTGTGTATGTCGTCAATGATGTGGCGTCCTTTGTCGAGGACAAGTCGTGGATTGCCTTTTTTGGTGAGCTAGCGATTAAGGAAGAACCAGATGAGCTAGATCGATTGGCTGGTCGAGAAGTCAACCACAGTGATTTTTATATGTTTTTGCTGTTGTTTGAAGATGGTAATCGAATTGATTTAAAAATCTGTCATCAGTCAATTGTGGAGGAAGAAATTGGGAAAGATGATTTAATCGTTAAACTATTGGATAAGGAGGATTGTTTAACAAGCATCCCCAGTGAGTCTAGTGACCAACAATTCTGGGTCCAATGGCCGACTGAAGGTCAGTTTATTTTGGCTTGTAATGATTTTTGGTGGTGTTTACAAAATGTTGGCAAGGGTATAACACGTCACGAATACACTTATGCCATTGACATGTTGGAAACAGTAGTTCGACCTTGGCTGTTTCAAGTAATTGGCTGGCAGGTTGGTATTGAGCATGACTTCCAAGTAAGCATTGGTAAAGCTGGCAAATTTCTCCCTCATTTCATCAGTTCTGAAAAATGGCAGCAGCTATTAGGAACTTATGCCAGTGCCAAGGAGCAGGAGATGTGGCAAAGTCTAGAAATCTTAATGGATTTGTTTAGTCAGGAAGCCAAGTCAGTCGCTAAGCACTTTGGTTGGACCTACAAGAGCAGTGATGAAGAGGCTATGAGAAAGTATTTATTGAAACTAAAAATGAAATAAGTTATGATAGGGTCATTCAACGAAGTCAATTCAACTAATCTGAGAGTCATAAAGGTGTATTATCCGATTGTTGGAGTGTTTTCAAGAAGGAGGAAAAAAATGACACAAAAGAGTCAAATATTAGGGCAATTAGCAAGTAATTATTTGTTTGCCGTTGTGCGAGGTAAGGATAGTCAGGATGGTTTTAAGATTTCCCAGGCCTGCTGTGAGGGTGGTATTAAAAATATTGAAGTGACTTACACCACTCCAGAAGCGGGGAAAGTAATTCGCGATTTGCGAAGCTCAGTGACTGATAGAGAAGTGGTGATTGGTGCGGGAACAGTTTTAGACGATATTACTGCCAGAGATGCTATTTTGGCTGGGGCCCAGTTTGTGGTTAGTCCTCATTTTGATTCCAAAATTGCCACAGTTTGCAATCGGTACGCGATCCCGTATTTACCAGGGTGCGGATCTGTTACTGAAATCTTACAAGCACTAGAGTTAGGTGTTGACGTGGTTAAATTATTTCCTGGAGGTTTATTAGGAGCCAGTTTTATCAAAGATGTCCATGGTCCCATTCCTCATGTTGAAATGATGCCTTCTGGGGGTGTAAGTTTAGATAATTTAGACCAGTGGCTTGCTAATGGTGCTTGGGGTGTTGGTGTTGGTAGTGCTTTGACGAAGGGTGTTGCAGCCACTGGTTATCAAAGTGTTGTAAGTGAAGCTGAAAAATTTGTAAAGCGTTTGGCAGATCTCCAAAAATAGTTGACAGCTCAATGCTAGTCGCTTATAGTTAGCTTTGTAAAGGTTTTACGAAACCGATAAACTAAATCGATTTCTAAAATAGCTTGGGAGGTAGTTGTTAATGGAAAAAAGTGTCACAATTAAAGATATTGCTAAGACTGCAGGGGTTAGTGAGACAACTATTTCTCGCTATTTAAATAAAAAATATGAATTTATGTCAGAAAAGACCCGCCGCAAAATTGAAGAAGTGGTTCGCACATTAGACTATCGCCCAAGCAATGTCGCTCGCTCATTAAAATCTCAAAAAAGTAAATTAATCGGTGCAGTTATAGCAGATATTGGCAATCAGTTTTCTTCGGAAATCATCAAAGGCTTAAGTGATACCTGTGAGGAACTGGGTTATACCTTAATGATTGCTATTTCTGATGAAACCGCAGAAAATGAGCAAAATCAAATTGAAAAGTTTGTTGACAATCAAGTTGAGGGGTTAATTATTAATACAACGGGTGATAACCAAGATTATTTAACTCAATTAAGTAAAGAGTCGATCCCAGTGGTTTTATTAGATCGTGGTGTTCCTGAAAGTCAGTTGGAGGTGATTACCAATGATAATTACACCGTGGGTTTAAGGGCAATGAATTATTTGATAGCGAGTGGTTTTCAGTCAATTGGTTTTTTTGTTAACCCTGTAACGAATACGGTGAGAGCTGAACGATTAAGAGCGTTTAAAGACGGGCTAATCAATCAAACTGTGAAAGGGGCCGTCTACGTTGTAGCACCAGATAATCAGCAGTCACTAGTAGACTCGATGATGGCGTTTAAAGAATTCCCTGAACCGAGAGTAATCTTTTCTGCTAATGGATTAACGGCCTTAGGTCTTCTGGAAGTGATGAAAGAGAATCAGTTAGAAGTTATTAAGGATTTTGGTTTATTGACTTTTGATGAGTCAGCTTGGGCAAAAGTAGTTAGTCCAGGGATTACAACTATTGATCAGTCATCGTATCATTTAGGGGTAGAGGCTTGCCGTTCATTAGTTAATGAAATCGAGGAAACAACTGAAGAGGCTCTTTTAAGGTCAGGGCGATCATTGCCAAGTAAACTAATTATTCGCGAGTCGACTTCTTATCTTCATTAGCTAAGGTGTCTTAAGCCACATATGTGTATCAATCACACTGAATTCATATTACTTTGATTAAAAGAGGAGGAGATCAAATGGCAGAAGTTATGCTAATTGGAGAGCCAATGGTCATTTTTTATGCCAATGATGAAGGGTCTTTAACTGAAGCGAGTTCTTATACCAAAGGACTGGCAGGTGCAGAAGTTAATGTGGGGATTGGGTTGACTCGTTTGGGCCACTCAGTTGCTTATATGACAAAGTTAAGTCGAGACGAATTAGGTAGTTATATATTTGAGTCATTAAAAGAGGAAAAATTAGCATCTGAGATGATCAGCTTTGATGAAACAAAGCAAGTAGGCATCATGTTTAAAAATAAAGTGAGTAGCGGCGATCCTCAAACTTTGTATTATCGTAAGGGCAGTGCTGCTTCGACCTTATCAGTAGCAGATGTCAAGCGGATTGATTTTTCTAAAGTGAAGGTGCTCCATGTTACGGGGATTCCGCCTGCATTGAGCCAAGAATGTCGAGAAGCTTGTTTTTATATGATGAAAGCTGCGAGAGAGGCTGGTTGCTTTATCACGTTTGATCCTAATTTACGACTAGCTTTGTGGGAGAGCCAAAGAGTGATGATTGAGACCTTAAATAGCTTAGCCCAATTTGCCCATTTAGTTCTACCAGGGGTCGAAGAAGGGCAATTATTAACAGGGAAAAAGTCTGTGGAAGAGATAGCAGATTTTTATCTGAACTCAGGTGCCGACGGGGTTGTCATGAAATTAGGCGGTCAGGGGGCTTTTGTGAAAGAAAAAGGAGAAAAAGGCTACACCGTATCGGGTTTTAAGGTAAAAATGATTGTTGATACAGTTGGGGCTGGTGATGGCTTTGCAGTGGGGATTATTAGTGGTTATCTTGATGGCTTAAACCTTGCAGATTCGGTTAAGCAAGCCAATGCAATCGGAGCCATTCAAATTCAAGACGCCAGTGACAATCAGGCTTTGCCGTCTCGAAAAGAACTAAGTCATTTTATGAATACTGATAAATAGAAAGTGAAACCGTGGATGACCTACTCTGCGGTTTTTTTGTTGTAATGGTTTTGTCGAGAGCTAAGATAGGGCATCCAAGTCGTTTAAATTAGTTTGCTTTTAACTGTCGTTACGACACTGTTAAAAGAGGTGAGGGCGATATATACTGAGGAGATTTGTTTTTTGTAACAAATTTTCGACTAAAAGTAGACCTCATTTTACTTTGTCTTCAAAAAATGGTAAATTCTTTAAGATAGAGTAGTTTGATTGCAATCATTCAAACTCGTAAATTGAGGTGAACTATGGAAATTTTTGAAACAGTGTTATTGATGTTAGCGATGGTTTTAGCATCGAATATTTTGAATCGATTTTTACCCAATATTGCCATTCCTTTAATTCAGGTGGCTCTTGGAATGTTATTAGCCATTCCATCTTCGCTCCATTCATTTGAATTGAGTTCGGAGCTGTTTATGTTGTTATTTTTAGCGCCTTTATTATTTAACGATGGAGCTAATGTTGATAAACGTGCTTTGTGGCAAGAACGAAAAGCAGTCTTGACCTTGTCGATTGGCTTGGTATTTGTAACGGTAGCGGTCTTAGGAAGCTTTATTCACTGGTTAATACCAAGTATGCCTTGGGCTGGGAGTTTCGCTCTGGCGGCGGCTTTAGCACCGACTGACGCGGTGGCTGTTTCAGCCCTAGCTGAGAAAGTGAAGATACCACACAAGATGCTCCATACATTGGAAGGAGAGTCTTTAATTAATGATGCGTCGGGATTAGTTTCCTTTCAATTTGCTGTAGCGGCTTTGCTGACGGGAGCCTTCTCTTTTGCTAATGCCAGCTTAAGCTTTGTGTTGATTTCTCTTGGTGGTGTCATCGTGGGAATGATTGTCAGCTTAATTGCCATGCGTTTTGTCCGTTGGTTAAGAAGCTTAGGGATTGAGAATACGGTATCTTTTATGCTCTTAGAGTTATTATTGCCATTCGGTATCTTTCTTTTAGCTGAAAAGTTGGAAGTTAATGGGATTTTAGCTGTTGTAAGTGGCGGGTTAGTTTATTCCTTTAGTTATCAAAAAGTTAACCCAGAAGTGGCTCAATTGAATATGTTATCAAAAAATACATGGTCGATTTTTACTTTTAGTTTGAATGGATTGGTTTTTGTGCTTTTGGGCTCTCAATTACCAAGTGTTATTCAAGTAGTTTGGAAAAATAATAATATTAATAATTTAACGTTGATCTTGTATGTTCTAGGAACAACAGCGATTTTATTAGGGATTCGCTTGATTTGCTTCTTATTGTTTAAAAACTTTGAAAAATCCAGCGAGTTAGCGCGAAGAGAGCGAATGGAGCAGGCGCTTTTGTATACTATTTCTGGGGTACGTGGAACCATTACCCTAGTCAGTGCGCTAAGTTTACCTGTGTTGTTAGGGGACGGTAACGTCTTCATTGAGCGTGAGTTGATGATTAGCATTGCCGGTGGAGTTATTTTAACAACCTTATTATTAGCTAATTTCGCTATGCCGTTATTTGCTGAAAAGCGTGAAATGAATCCAGAAGAAGTCGATCACGATCAGGAAATTGCTATCCTACGAGAAGTGACCTTGCAGTTAAAGGCTCAGGAAACACCTGAAAATCAGCGAGCAATAGCTAGAGTGATTAAGATGTATAATGAACGAATCATGACATTGATTAATGCTAATGAACTGGATGATAGTCAAGCAAAATTAATGGAACTAGTATTGAAATGGCAATTTAAAGATACGTTGCAACAGGTCAGCAATCGAAAAATCAGCTTACAAACGGCTTTTATGCATCTTCGTCGGATAAACCGACGTCTTTTCCGTTTAACACGGGAGCAAACCTATCGTAATAACATGTTTTATGCAAAAGTAATGCGTCAAAAATTGCGCTACCTGCAATTACGCCCCGTGAGCTTTGATGAACGGCAAGCTCAGCGAAATTACTTAGCTGAAAGTAATCGGGAATACGTGGTGGCCCATTTACAAGACTTGGAGCCCGGAGCTTTCCCTCAAGAGTTGGTTGATTTTTATTTAACCCGCTACTTACAGCGTCGCAATATCAAAGGGGTAGTGTCCACAGGAACTGTGGATGAATGGTTGGAATACGCAATTCAATTGGAACGAGATGGTATTCAACAAGCCTTTGAATTAGGCGAGATTAATCGAGCGGAATTGAAAGTCTATCGGGAAAATTTATTAGCGATTGAAAATACGGTCCAATTTATTGATTGATGAAACGTTTGAACGTTCAGATTAGCTGAACATTCAAACGTTTTTGCATTAAAAATGATTGAATTCGAAGCCTTCATCACGTATGATTAAAAACGTGAGTGAGGTCTGTTCATACGAGGTTCACATTAATCAGGTATAGTGGGTCAGGTAACAGGGATGGATTTTGAGGAAAGTTAAGGTGAATTGAGATGGAAACTAGTAAAAAAAAGCAAAAGACCACTGAAAAAAAACAACCGGGGTTAAGAGAGCTATTCAGGTTAACCAAACCGAAAAAGAGCTGGTTAATTATCGCCTTTGGAGCCAGCATTTTTTCTTCCTTGGCAGGTTTGGCAGTCCCATTATTCACTCAAAAATTGATTGATAAAAGTTTTGCAGGTATTAGTTTAGCTCAAGGAGTCGCTGTGATTGGGATGTTCATTTTGCAAGCATTTCTCAGCGCTATCACGATTTATTTATTGTCCTATATTGGGCATCAGATGGTCAAGGAAATTCGAGAAAAACTGACGACTCAAAGTATTCATTTTCCATTGAACTATTTTCAAATAGAACGACCTGGGGAACTGGTCAGTCGTACTTTAAACGACACTCTACTGGTTAAATCATTTGTTAGTGACAGCCTACCGTCTTTTGTTTCTGGTGTGGTGACGTTAATTGTGGCAATCGTCATCTTATTGTACATGGACTGGAAAATGACTTTGCTGATTTTTTTAGCAATTCCGATTGGTGCATCCATCATGATACCTGTTGGGAAAAAGATTTTTGAGATTTCTAAAAAAACTCAAGATGAGACGGCTAACTTTTCTGCTGAATTCGGTCAAGTGTTGTCATCTTCGGCACTTGTGAAGGCCTCTAATGCTGAGGCCCATGCCGTCAAAGAAATCAATGGCGGCGTAAACCGCTTGTTTACTTACGGGAAACGGGAAGCCAAGGTTCAAGCGGTGATTCAACCGATTGTCTCCCTAGTTATTATGGGGTTAATTATGGGAATTATTGCGTATGGCGGTTATCGTGTGTCAAATGGCTCCTTGTCGGCGGGGACCTTGATTGCGTTTATTATGTATCTGTTTCAGGTAATGGGTCCGATTATTTCGTTCGGTACCTTCTTTACGTCTATGCAAAAAGTAAAAGGGGCTACGGAACGAATTATGTTATTATTGAAAGAACCTATTGAAGATTTGGACAAAGGAGAACAGATTGTTGTTGATGGTGAATCTTTAACATTTTCTAATGTCAATTTTAGTTACAGTGACGAGAAAATTGTCTTGAAAAACATTAACTTCACGGCAAAAGCCAACCAAACTACAGCATTTGTGGGACCTAGCGGCAGTGGTAAAAGCACCTTGTTTACGTTGATTGAAGAATTTTATCGGCCTGAAAGTGGGCAAATATTGATTGGCGAAAGACCGATTAGCGATTATGCTTTAAGTTCTTGGCGCAATCAAATCGGCTATGTTCAGCAAGAAAGTATTTTATTGTCAGGTACGATTCGCGATAATTTAACCTATGGCTTAAATCGCCAAGTAAACGATGAAGAATTAGATCGGGTCATGGCCTTAGCTTGTGGCACAGAAATTTTGAATAAGTTGCCTAATGGCTATTTTTCAGAAGTGGGGGAGCGTGGCTCTATGTTATCCGGTGGAGAACGTCAACGAGTCGCTATTGCGCGAGCTTTTCTACGAGACCCGAAAATTCTTTTATTGGATGAAGCGACGGCTAGCTTGGATAGTCAGTCAGAAGGTGTCGTTCAGGAAGCCTTAAGTAATTTAATGAAAGGGCGGACAACCCTTGTTATTGCTCACCGGCTGTCAACAGTAGTCGATGCAGATCAGATTATTTTTGTAGAGAACGGCAACATAACAGGTAAGGGCACTCATCAAGAATTGATTGCTAACCATACCTTATATTGTGAGTTTGCGACTCATCAGTTAACGACATAAAGTGTCAGGAGGGATAGTATGAATTGACTTTGATTAGTAGGTGATGATGAACAGTTTATTGAGTTTATCAGCATTGCTTTGAGAAATAAGTATTTCGACGTATTAACAGCTGGAAAGAGGGACAGAGGATTGGTGTTATAATAACTGGATTATGAGGGGTTAAATATTCACTTTGAAAAGCTCAATCTTTCCTATATTCTAAACAAGAAGGATGGTTTATATAAATCATTCTTTTTTGTTGAAGAAATGAAATAATAGAGGGAGGGTCTGGTATTTTTCTATGACGGAGATGAGTTTTTTCTTGCCATTCTCTCATAAAAGTAAGCGCTCACTATCTATTGTGATATAATAAACAAGTGATTAATAAACAGAAAGGATGATGGAGTATGAAAGTATCAGAAGGCTACATGCCTTATCTAGGGAACAAGACTTATTATCGGACTGTTGGTGAGTGTCAGGAAGGAAAAAAACCACTAATATTGATTCATGGTGGGCCAGGGTCCGCTCATAATTATTTTGAGCTACTAGATGACTATCGGGAGGATGGTCGGATGATTGTGATGTATGATCAAATTGGCTGTGGTAATTCTGCCGTAGCCAATCGACCGGATTTATGGCATGCTAGAACGTGGGTTGATGAATTAATAGCACTTAGGAATCATTTGGAATTGGATGAGGTTCATCTGTTGGGTCAATCGTGGGGCGGAATGCTCGTGATTGCTTATTTATGTGATGACCAGCCAAAAGGGGTTTCTAGTGCTATTTTTTCGAGCACCTTACCCTCAGCACTGCTATGGAAACAGGAACAACGTCGTATGATTAAGTTCATGACTGAGCAAGAGCAAGCAATTATTCAAGAAACGGAAGTGACAGGAGCATATGATAATCCGGCCTATTTAGCGGTTAACGCCAAATACATGGCCTTACACGCAGCTGATGCCATAAGTGATGAGTCACCAGAACCTTTGCGACGTCCAAAAGGATCTGGGGCGGAAGCCTATCTAACAGCTTGGGGGCCGAACGAATACTCGCCAACTGGGACACTAAAGGATTTTAATTATGTGGATCGGTTAAGTCAAATTGAGATTCCCGTTTTATTGACTAGTGGGACAGACGATCTATCGACTCCCTTAATAAATAAAACGATGGTCGACCGCCTGCCAAAAGCTCGCTGGGAATTGTTTGCTCACAGTAGACATATGCCCTTTCTGGATGAAAAAGAACGCTATAAAAGGATCCTGCTGGATTGGTTAAATCAACATGACTAATAAATGGTCAGATTGGAGGAAGTACAGATGAACGAAACAGTTGAAAAAACAAAATTCCCAATAGGTTTTTATTTTTGTTCCATTACATTTACCTTTGAACGTGCAGCGTATTATGCTTCAAAATGGCTGATTTATGCCTTTTTGACCACAGCTCTCGTGTCCGGTGGTTTGGAAATTGGCAAAGGTGAAGCGGCTATTATGCAATCGTACTTAGTGGCATTTACTTATGCAGGACCAGTTTTATTTGGTGTGATTGCCGACCGATGGATTGGAGCCAGATATTTGATTCCCGTTGGTATGTTTTTAATGGGGGGAGGCTATTATCTGGCGTCGATTGCCACATCCAAGTCACTAATCTGGGCGATGATTATTTTAGTTTCAATCGGTACAGGGCTTTTTAAAGGCAACGTCTCAGCGATTACTGGCGAGCTTTTTAGTAATCAAAAAGAGTTGGATTCTGCTTATTCTGTCCAATATTCCTTTATCAACATAGGTTCATTTATCGGCACGACGGCAGTCGGTGTTTTAGTGGCCACAACCTTTATGAAAAATGGGATAGAAGGGTTTTCACAATGTTTCTTTTTAGCTGCTATGCTCTGTATAGTAGGTGGTATCTGGTTTATCTTTGCTTGGCGATTTTTAGGTGACGCCGGTAAAGAACCTTTTGCAAAAGGGCATGATACCGACTCGGCTCACGTGAGGTCGGAAAAACAACCTTTAACAACTATTGAGAAAAAGCGCGTCTTCGCTATTATTTTGGTGTCCTTCTTTTCGATCATTTTTTGGCTCTTTTGGTATATGTCATACTTATCTGTCTACGACTATATGGCAGAGTTCGTTAAACTGGATATCGGTAAACTTGTCGTGCCTACGTCATGGTTTGATTCCCTTAACGGATTAACTTGCATCATTTTAGGGCCTGTTCTTGCAGCTCTTTGGTTGAAATTAGCTAGACGACCTCAAGGTGACATGAGTTTATTCAAGAAAACAGGCATTGGTTTAGCACTTCTAGGCGCTTCTTTTCTAATGTTGGTTGGGGCGGAATTATCACGAGGAGTTGGGGCCAGTAGTGACCATAAAGCCAGTTTGATTTGGATTATTTTGTTTGGACTTTTATTAAGTTTAGGCGAGATGTTCTTTTCACCACTAGGAAATTCTTTTGTCAGTAAATACGCTCCGCGGAAAATCCTCAGCATCTTAATGGGAGTCTGGACCTTCGCTACCTTTATTGCTGGGTTTAGCTATGGACGTTTATATGCGATAGTCCTTCAATTTGATATGATGATTGTTTATACGATCATCCCGATTATCACTTTTATTGCAGCTATTTTGTTATTTATGTTTGATAAAAAGCTAAAAACCCTTATTATAGAAGATGACGAGTAAAGGTATGCGACAGCTAATTATCATGAATGAAGGAGGAATCATAATGACTGTACCAGAAAGACTGAAAGCCTTACGACAATCAATGTTGGAAGGGGGGATTGATTGTTACATCGTGCCAACGGCTGATTTTCATCAAAGCGAGTATGTGGGCGAACATTTTAAAGCTAGAGAGTGGCTGACTGGTTTTACAGGATCCGCAGGAACAGCTGTTGTGACTCAAGACCAAGCCGGTCTGTGGACCGATGGACGTTACTTTTTAGCAGCAGAGAACCAGCTAGCTGACAGTACGGTTGAGCTATTTAAAATGGCCGAACCGGGTGTCCCTACGATTGAACAGTTTATTGAATCGACGTTACCACAAGGTGGCACCTTGGGATTTGATGGACGTTCTGTTTCAATGGGGGAAGGGCAGCTTTATGAAGCAGTCGTTCGCAAAAAGAAGGGGTCGATTGTCTATCAGCATGATTTGATTGATCCTATTTGGCATGATCGGCCAACCCTTTCAGAGGAACCGGCTTTTATGTTGGATATCAAATACGCTGGGGAAAGTATCGAGTCAAAATTGGCCCGAATCAGAGAGAAAATGGCCGAAGTAGGAGCTAACACACACCTTATCACATCTCTGGATGACAGCTGTTGGTTATTAAATATTCGAGGCAATGACATCGATTTTTTCCCTTTGGTCTTGTGTTACTCCATGGTCACCATGGATCGGGTAGAGCTGTTTATCAATCAAGATAAATTAACTGAGAATGTCCAGAACTCTTTAAAAGCTGTTGGGATTGTCTTACGTCCATATAACGAGATCTATGAGGTTGTTAAGAGCTTGTCAGAGAGAGACGTGGTTCTGGTTGACCCAGATCGAATGAATTATAGATTGTTGCAAAGTCTTCCAGAAAGTATTTCAGTTGTTGCAAAAATGAACCCTTCAGTCCTGTTTAAAGCTATGAAAAACCCTATAGAAATTGAAAATATCAAAGTAGCTCAACTAAAAGATGGCATTGCTCACACTAAATACATGTATTGGTTAAAACAACGTGTTGGCAAAGAACAGATAACGGAAATCAGTGCGGCTGCTAAACTGGAGGAACTGCGAGTAGCCCAAGGTGATTTTATCCGTCAGAGTTTTGCACCGATTACAGCTTTTGGGGAGCACGGTGCTATAGTCCACTACAGTCCAACAGTTGACACTAATCTTGAGTTGACAGAGGGAAGTTTATTTTTAAGTGATACGGGAGCTGGTTTCCTGGAAGGATCCACTGACATAACTAGAACCATTGCTTTAGGTGATATTCCGGAATACATGAAAGAACACTTCACCTTAACCCTAAAAAGTAATTTACAATTAAGCCAGGCCATTTTTTTATATGGTACCAATGGGGTCAATTTAGATATTTTAGCTCGGGCACCTTTTTGGAATCACCAGTTAAATTATAACCACGGCACCGGTCACGGGGTTGGCTATTTACTTAACATTCACGAGGCACCTACGGGGATTCGCTGGCAGTATCGGCCAAGCGATTCCCATCCTTTTGAAGATGGCATGGTGATTACCAATGAGCCAGGAGTTTACATTGAAGGCTCTCATGGTGTTCGTCTGGAGAACGAGTTGTTGGTCCGCAAAGGAATTGAAAATGACTACGGCCAGTTTATGTATTTTGAAACCATCACTTTTGTTCCCTTTGATTTAGACGGAATCAAGCCTGAGATGCTGACAGCTGAGGAGAAAAACTGGCTGAATGACTATCACCAGCAAGTATATACCTTGATAGCACCTAGTCTTACGGTGGAAGAAAGAGACTGGTTAAAAGAGTATACGAAGGGAATTTTATAGGGGCCATAAAAACGTTTGGTCTAATTATTAGACTAAACACTAGGAGGACGTTGATGAGTCAAAACATCCAAGATTACTACCAACAGGCAACTGAAACCCCTTGGGGAAGGTTATTTTATGAACTAGTCTTTCATCAACTTTCAATTCCCCCCACGTCTAACGTATTGGATTTTGGTAGTGGCTTTGGCATTACTGCCTCGCACTACGGAAATGATACTCAATTAACGGCTATTGAACCAAATCAGGACATGCTGAAATTGCGAATGACTGGGAACTATCAGCAATTAACTGGCGGTGAAACACTACTGAAACAACTTCCTGAGGAATCTTTTGATTGGATTATCTGTCACAATGTATTGGAATACACCCATCATCAAGAAGAATTATTGTCATCGTTACTCTCTTTGCTAAAACCAGGAGGTAGGTTGTCTTTAGTTAAGCATCACCTATCGGGTGGGGTTATTCAACAAGCTGTTTTGATGGATCAACCTCAGGAGGCTTTGGCTTTCCTTTCACACACTGACCATTCAAAAGAAAGTTATTTCGGGGTTATTCATTTTTATGAAGAAAAACAATTGGCAAACTGGTGTCTGTCAAATAAAGCTAAAATAGTCGAACGTTTTGGCATCCGAAGTCTGTTTGGACTGAGCCAGAATCATGACATTAAACACAGCCCAAAATGGTATCAGGGGATGCTAGCGTTAGAAAAGGCAATTGCTCAAAAGGAACCATTCCTTGAGATGGCTTTTTATCACCACATAATAATTGAAAAACATGATAATCGTTAAGTGGTCAACTAAAAGAGCATGATAAAAAGGAGAAGAAAGAAGATGACGAGAGACTTAAAGGACCTTTCTGGAAATAGTTCTCAAGTGTTTACTGATGGCGAAAGTGTTTACCGTGATCTAAAGGCCCATAATAAAAGCGTTCATCGACTATTAAAACATTTGAAAAAAATGCTTATTTGTTCCTCATCTCCTTGAAAGAAAGGGTCAGAGAGAACGTTTATCTTTTGTAAAAGGTCAGACAATAAGTGACTATCCTGAAACGAATTCAATCGAATATCAGGTCAAAACGGTTCAATCGGCAGTGAGAATATTGGACCGTTACCGCGATGCTACCATAGACGTTGTTGTTTCTGATCAAGATGACTATTTTTTAACTTATTCTGGAGAATTTAAAAAAGTCTGTTATGTGTCACAATGATTTTGCTCCCTATAATGTCACTTTTGAAAACAACAAAGCCATTGGTATTATCGATTTTGATACAAGTTGTCCAGGGCCGAGAATTTGGGATGTTGCTTACGCTGTTTACCGTTTTGTTCCTCTCAGCCATCAGGTTTATGAGGTATCAACTAGCTGTTACCGAACTTATACTAAGTTGGATGGGGTAGTCCGCAAACGGTTATTAGGGGCGTTTCTAAGAAGTTATGGCGAATTGGAGGAGGTTGATCTTTTCCCAATTATGATTGCTCGTTTAATTTCATTGGTGACGTTGTTTGACTCTGAGTCTCAAAAAGGGAATCAGGCATTTATCAAAATGAAAGCAGAAGGGCATCAATCGTTTTATTTGAAGGAAACTGAGTTTATTAAAAAAAGCTGCCATGACTGGCATTAGAAGAATGAACAAATTACTGTTGGGGGAGATACGCATGACACCTGAAAAAATGTTATACGATGAAATTAAAAAATTGGCAGAAGATCATTATCCAACGGGATGGGCTGGTGCCGGCGGGGTTATACTTGAAGATGGCCAGATTTTAACTAGCGTCGCACCTGATGTGAAAAATGAAGGAGCAAGCCTTTGCATGGAAACTGGTGCCTATTTAGAAGCGTTTAAATTGAAGAAAAATGTCACTCATACACTTTGCCTTGCTCGGGAAAACGAAGAGGCAGAATTTGTTATCTTAACCCCTTGTGGCATTTGTCAGGAGCGTTTGCATTCTTGGGGTGGTGATGTTTTTTGTGGGATTACCAATCCTAAAAATGAGCTGAAATTTGTTAAATTAAGCCATTTGCAACCCCATCACTGGCATTGTGCATATGAAGATTGAGCTAATGGCGTGTCGTAACATTAAAATGAAAGAAGAGGGATTATTAATCGTTCCTCTTCTTTCATTTGTTTAACATTTTAATTAAGTGACTGATACCGGTTAGTTTTAGCTAACTCATAGACCTTAGCTTCACTGCCAGTCAGGTTTGGATCAAATTGAAGTGTTTGAATGTCTAGATTGTCATACAGCTTGATGGCCACCTGTCTCTCTTGTTGATGATAAAAGACGGTATATTGTGTGTATTGATAGGAGTCGTTAACTTTGATAATTCCTTTGGGAATATCGGAGGTTGCCAGTAGATGAAAACCAAAATTAAAGCCTTGATCACTGGCGATTGGTTGACTAAAATGTAACAGCATAGCCGCGCGAATAAAGCGGGAAGATGCCGTGAAATCTCCTGGTAAACCGTTTAAACCTGAGCCTTTACCAAAAGACGAGATTTCCCTGCCATTTAGCGTTAAGCTAGGCTGGTTAACTGAAGAAAGTCCTGTGAACTGTCTTAAGTGTGTTAAATGCCAATCAAATGATGGGGCATTAGTCATGACTCCTACAGCGTTTTCAAAAATGACAAAACCTAGTTTTTTTGACGGCTCAATCACAATGGTTCGCCCAGTTAAATCTTTGACTAAAAAATGTTGTGGCAATCCTTCTGATTGGAGCAGAGAAGTGTCAGGAATGGCCAGGTCATTTAACTGATTTAGGACATCCTCAATGTCACGGCACATGGACAATAGATAAAAAAAAAATTGCTCCGCATAAACTGCCTTTTTGCCAACCGCCTCAATTTCTGCTAATGATGCGTACCTATTTTCATCAAAATATTGAGTTGAGGCTGTTAATCCGTGCTCATTGATGCCGTCGAGAACCATCGAAGCCAACTGGTTATCCTGAAGTACACTTACACCCATTACAGAATAAGCAGTTTGCCAAGAAGAGGCAGCAGTCTGAATTTGGTAATGAGCTGGGAATTGGGCTAAGACGTAATCATAATCGATGGCATACTCTTGAGTACGACCTAAAAACTCCTGTTGATCAATAGTGGTGAAGCTGATACCTGTACACATAAAATAATCCTCCTTGTGAATTAAGATACATTGATTCTTTTATTATAACCTATCTTTTATAAAAATTCTGTTCCAATTTAGATGAGTTGTCTAAATTGTTGACTGACCACTAAAGTGTCTTATTAGGCACTCTGAGGTTAAAATGGGCAGCACCACATCCTAAAACTTGTGATGTGAATGTTTGTCACAATATGCAGAAATAGTTTTTGATGGAGAGAGCTTGTGTCTAGTCAGTATCGAAGCATTGGATTTACAGAGGAACCTTGATATCATGTGTGAACGAACCGCTTTTCTGAACTGTCAAGGTGGGAAGATCATCGCCTTAGGAAGTGGAAATCCAGCTGATTTGAGCACTACTAGTTGTGAGAAGATCACTTTATTCTCTGGAAAAGCTCTGGCGATTATTAAAAAAAATCACTCAGATGACATTGAGCTGCAAGATACTTTCTAACACCAAATAAAAGGGCTCTTTTATTTGGTGTTTACCAGTTGATTGTATAGTCGCTATACAGATTATACTGAAGAGGAGAGGAGTTGTTGTATAATGGAAGGTCTTTCGAATGGTGGCCAGCCTGTTATATTCCCCCAAGAATCAGATTTCTTGATAGCAGAGTTAGTCAATTTAGCTCATGACGTTTATTTGTTGAGAAAGAGTGAGCATTTAAAGCAAGTCCTAACGAATTATGTATTAGAGGATAATTCTCGATCTGAGTATTTCTTAAATTCAAAGGACAAAAATATGGTAATCCTTGTGTTCAAAGACGAATATTTATTTGCCAAAGAGGCGACGGCCAGAGTTAATTGTCTTAGGAAGAGGTTGAATAAAAGTGAGACAGAGGGGCTATTTGGTTTAATAATCGAAGTTAATTACCACTTATTAGGAAATTACGAAAAAACTGACAAATTTATCCAATTAATTAAGGATCTATTCCTTAAAATCAGTACTCTTTTAGCCAAAAGGCTGGATGAATTATTAAAGAATCAGCCTTTGATCACCCATCTGAAGTTTTTAGCAGTCCGCATTTTAAAAAAAGAAAGAGATCCGGCGGCCCATGAACCAGCAATCTACGAACATATAAAAAAGACTTACAGAAAGTCTTTTGAAAGTGCTGAAAATATTCGACTGTTTATTAGTGAAACCTACTCATTTCAGTTATCGAAGAATGAAATGAGTTATTTGGCACTCCACTTAAATAAACTGATTGAAATTATTTAATGGAAACCCTCGATCAAATTAGTTATTTTTTTTCTGCTTGAATCATCATTTTCAAGCGGAAATCATCAAAAATTTTTGAGACTAGCTCGTTTGAAATAAAATCAATGTAGATGTCCCCTGTTAATTTTAGCTGGTGGTCTTTTCCATAGTTGACTAGCCGTCGATACGTTGACTCAAAGTTAAGTGAGGTAGGGGTGTAGGCAGTTAGATAAGTTCCTTTTTCTCGGTAGCGTTTAGATTGGGGGACTTTAGCATAAAGTTTAAAAGCAGTCCGTTGATCAAAGGAAAAGGAGTCATTTTTTTCTAGCTTTATTGCGACCCCTGAAGGATAAGGGAATTCATAGCCCTGGCTGAGACAATACTTATAAAAAGCTGCGATTGATAAGGAAAAACGAAAGGTACTTGAGGCGTAAGGCGCTTCATCATAAAACAATGGGACTTCTTCCATTTCAACTAGCTCAATTAAATCTGTATTATCTGTTAGATTTAATTCGAGTGACTGAATTTGCATGTCTAACATGGTCTCCATTTTAGCGAAGTAGTCTCTTCTCTGGTGAGCCATTTCTTTTTGCTGACGTAGCATTGGTAAGATTGTTTCCGGACCTTGGGCTTCCATATAATCTTTGATTTCTTTTAAGGGAATGCGAATCTCCTTTAGAGCTATGATCATATTAATAGTGTAAAGTTGATGGTAATGATAAAAACGATAGCCATTAGATTGAATCCATTCTGGTTTGAGCAGGTCAATACTGTCATAATAAATCAGGTTTTTGCGGGAGACCCCTGATAATTTAGCGAACTCTCCGATTGATAAATAGTCAGTTTGTTTCATCGTAATCACCTCACTTAAAAGTTTATGGCTTCAGATGGCTGATGTCAAGAGCCATCACTCCTTTGTGGATGACTAAAGTCAATGTTATGGTGACATCGGAAATTTAAATAAAAAAGAGGTTGAAAAAAATCTGAAGTTAATCGATCACAGATAAGAGTATTAGAAGATGAAGTTGTTGACATCGATCAAAATTTGCAATAACGGGTCGGAAAGACTCATCCCCAATTGGCAATCAAGAAGGGAAACGCCAAGAGGTCAAAGGGATCACAAAAAACTCTGCCAGTTACCACTAATCGTGTTAGATCACCCTTTGAACGAAATGGAATCAAATATCTTAGTTAAGAGGGTAAAAAGGCATGACCATAAAGTTCATACTATGATAGACTAGCAGTGAGAGACTTAAAAGGAGCATCGGAATGAAAGAGGAGAAGATTAAACTACTGGCTCAAGTAGCCTACATGCATTTTGTTGAGGGGAAAAGCCAAAGTGAAATTGGGAAAGAGCTTGGTATTTATCGCACGACTATTAGCCGTATGGTTAAGCAAGCACGCGATGAGGGGATTGTGGAAATTAAAATCAACCACTTTGACACGATTCTTTATTCATTAGAAAGGCATCTTAAAGAGGTTTATGGATTGAAATACATTAAGATTGTCGCTAATAATGAAAGCGATACAGAAGAAATGAAAGATGAGGCCTTAACTACTGAAGCGGCTCAGTTTTTGAAATCGAAGATTGAACCTAAAAATATCATAGGTCTCGCTTGGGGTTCCACTCTTGGAAAAACAATTGCCAAGATGGATACTCGCAAAAATAGCCAAGCCATTTTTGTCCCAATAGTTGGTGGACCCAGTCATATTAATTCCCATTACCATGTGAATACCCTTGTTTATGAATTGGCACGGAAATTTGAAGGAACTAGCTTATTTGTTAATGCCACTGTTGTTCAAGAGAGCAAAGAACTGCAAGAAGGGATTAGTCGGTCCCATTATTTTTCAGATTTACATGATTATTGGCAGCGATTGGATGTTGCAATCGTAGGCATTGGTGGTTCTTTGTACGCCAAAGAAAGTCAATGGCGCGATTTATTAGGACCGGCTGATTACGAAGATTTAAAGCTCAGAGAAGCTGTTGGGGATTGTTGTTGTCGTTTTTTTGATGGGGAAGGGAAAGTCCTAAAAGGTCACTTATATGATCGAACAATTGGCATGAATTTGGATCAGTTGAAAAAAGTTCCAATCGGAATCGGAATTGCTCGATCCAAGAAAAAAGCACGTGGGATTCTCGCTATGTTGAAAAAGGGCTTTATTAATACCTTGGTCACAGATGAAGAAACAGCATTGGAAGTTTTGAAATTGGCGAAAGACCCTTTTTACAGTAAGTACTTCAACCTAAATAATGATTAATGTCAAAAAAGGCGACAAGATCTAAAATCTTGTCGCCTTTTTTATATATTTGCACAATTGTGCATCCAGAGAGAATATCATCTGGATTAGTCACTGATGATGGGATTCGAGGAGGAAGGCCTAACTGGTCGATTGTTTTAACAAAAGTAATTGCTAGAATAAAGCTATGTAACAAATCATATGAAGGAAGGGTCTCTGACTCTTCGGAAAAGAGGTTAATCATGGAATTTATGTTAGATACAGCAAATTTAGCAGCAATTGAACAATTTATGGCGGTTGTGCCTGTAGCAGGTGTGACTTCAAATCCGTCTATTATCAAGAGTGAGGGGAAAATTGATTTTTTTGAGCACATGAAGCAAATTCGGAAACTAATCGGGATGGAGTGCTCTCTTCATGCCCAAGTAGTGTCCCAAACCTATGAGGGGATGTTAGCAGACGCTCATGCTATTTTATCTCAAATTGATGATCAGGTTTATATTAAAGTGCCCGTTAGTGCAGTGGGGTTACAAGTGATTAAAGCGTTGAAAAAACAAGGTGTAAATGTAACGGCTACCGCAATTTATACCAAATTTCAAGGGTATCTGGCGATTGCTGCTAAAGCGGACTATATTGCCCCATATTTCAATCGAATGGAGAACTTAAACAGTGATGCAGCTGAAGCCATTGAAGAAATGAGCCGGGAAATTAGGCGGAGTAATAGTCAGACTAAAATACTTGCTGCAAGCTTTAAGAATGTCAAACAGGTCAATACAGCCCTTGAGTGTGGAGCTCATTCGGCAACAATGGGAGTTAATATTATCAGTCAAGCTTTTGCAGATCCATCTATTCAAAAGGCAGTGGATGATTTTACAAGTGATTGGCAAGCAGTATACGGTGAGACAACGATTTCAACATTAAACTAAGTATAAGTAGAGAGAATATGGAAAAATATTTTCGAATCTATTAACTCATGTTCAAGGCAAAGGAGCCTTAAAAACGCAAGCTGTGACGATAACTAGATTGTGCGCCTTTCATTACTTTAATAAAAAGAAGATCAATAGGTAGTTTTTTCAGTAAAAAGATGATGAATAGTAGGAATAAATAACCACTAAGAATTATTGCGCTTATCAGTTTGATTATGGTTAAAATCACGTTCTTCTTTCCAATCTTGATAGACTTATTTGATATTATTCTATCAATTCAATGTAAATCTAGGGTAAGGCAATATATAACTACAGAAAAAAACTGCTTCAGATTGTTGAATTAACTGTAAAAAGGTACAATTAATCTGAAAGTAGGTGATTTTTTGAAAAAATATATGATCGTTCCAGTTACACCAGATTATAAATTGTCAAAAGCAGAACTGACTGACCACAGAGAAGCGATTTTTCATTACGCTTCCTTAGGATATCGATTTGTTGCGGCTATTCCAACTGAAAGTTTCGGTGGTAATTTGTCGTTAAAAATGGATCTGATTTTTGAAAAAGATGAAAGATTAAGTGACGATGAGTAAATTGTTTGCTTAGTCTTAGAAGAAGTGATATTCAATGAGTTACGTTACCGTTTAATGTCTATTCTAACAGCCCCTTTACAGTTTAATAAAAGAAATCAATACGAGAAGGTATGGTTTGCATATTTTTCCAAACTGTTATAGGGTGAAATTAAGGCTAAGGAATTTGTTGTTATATAATTGTAGTTATTCTAATGCTGATTGATTTCTGACTCTTGAAAGGATGATTGAAAATGCCAAAAGAAGAAAGACTAGAACAATTAAAACAGGACAAAGAACTAAAGCAAATTTTGACTGGTGAAATTAACGAGTACACTTCTCAAGAGGAGAGGGTTGATTTAAATCACTCACAAAATGAGAGCTATCAAGAAAATAAAAAAGAGTCTCAGAAAAATTCCAAGTCCCCATTAGTAGACCCAGAAGAGCAAGAGCCAGCAATGCCTTTGGTAAACTCTGAGGAAGGTCAACCGTTAACTCCTTTGACTGAACCTCATCAATTTCATGAAGAAAAAAAGAGTTAAAAAGAAAAGCTTAATCACTACGATTAAGCTTTTTTATTTTCAAAGCCAATTGATTCTATTTTTTTAAGAATGGGCCTACTTATCTCAGTTGAATAAGATTGTTATTTATTTCATTTGAAGTTGACAGCGTTTACATTCGAATGTACAATAACTCTATCTTTATTGTGAAAACAGTTTTATCGTTGAACATTAATTTTAAATCATGGAGGAGATTGAGTATGGAGAGAATAGAGTCACACATTAAGCGGTGGTTGTTGCCTGTTGCGACTAGCCTCAATAATATTAAAGCCTTTTCGGCTATTCGTGATGCCTTTTTACAAATTTTACCCTTTACCTTAGTTGGATCATTTGCTGTCTGTATCAATAATGTATTTGTATCACCAAAGGGGATTATTGGCCATTTTTTAGTTAAGTTGATTCCTAATGTCGCGGTGGTAGAATCATTATTTGAATCTATTTTAGTGGGAACTATTACAATAATGTCCCTTTTGGTAGTCTTTTTAGTAGGTCGTAACCTGACAAAAGAATATGGTTGTGATGAGTTAAAAGGCGGTTTGACATCGGTGGTTGTGTTTTTCATTTTATATCCACCAATCCTTAGTATTAAAGAAGGAGCCGCCTTTACCACAACTTATTTTGGTGCTCAAGGTTTATTTGTAGCGATTGTTGTTGGTTTAGTAGTTGGATGGTCCTTTAGCCGATTGTCGAAATTTGAAAAGCTAAAAATTAACATGATAGATCAAGTACCACCAGAAGTATTGAACTCTTTTAAGGTGATGATTCCAGTAACGTTTATTTTAGTAGCCGCGGCCACACTAAATTTTTTGTTAACCCTAATCGTACCTGAAGGTCTTAATGGGCTAATCTATGAATTCATACAGGCACCTTTCAGCCGCTTGGGAGCCTCTCCAGTCTCTTTACTACTTGTTGCATTTACTGCTCAACTATTGTGGGCCCTTGGGATTCATGGGACATCTGCAGTATCACCAATCTCTGGAGTGCTGTATGCAGAAGCTAATATGGTTAATATGAATTATGCTTTGGCTAATGGGACAACAGTTGGTAGCCCTTATCCTTATACATGGCTGTCGATTTGGGAACATTATGGATCAGTAGGAGGAAGTGGCAATACCTTGGGGTTGCTGCTAGCTATTTTAATAGTTGCTTCTCGACACTGGTGGCAACGTGAAGACTTTTCACAGGTGGCAAAGCTGTCTTTATTTCCAGGCATCTTCGGCATTAATGAACCCTTACTCTTTGGTTTACCTGTAGTCTTAAATCCGATTTTAATTGTGCCTTTTATTTTAGCACCGCTGGTTAATATGTCCGTCGGGATCTTATCCATTTACCTTAGACTTGTGCCACCAGCCGTTTTAGATGCAGGGTGGACAACCCCTCAACCGATTAAGCAATTTGTGGCGTCAGGTGGCGCATGGCAGGCAATACTTGCACAAATTATTTGTCTGGCTATTTCCACTTTGATATACTTACCTTTTGTGTTGGCTTCAAATAATGCAAATGGTAATGAGCAATCAAGAACAAGATTTGAGAATAGCTAACTACGATTTTTAAGGAGATATTAGTGACTCCAATCATTCGAAGGTAAGTTTGCAACAACTGTTTTCACTTTCGCCCTGTTAACAAAAGTCCCACTACAATAAAATCCTTTACTATTCTTCTAAAAATCCTTCTGAATGATTATCTCCAAAAGGAGGGATTCAGTTTTTGACTTTGATCATTTTACTCAAATAGATTAATTCGCCATTTCTTTTTCTTTTGATAGGTCTTTTGTTTCTTCTTATATTTACCCTTCATTATTAATATAAAAAAAGAGAGGGATTCTTACAGGGGTGAAACATCTTAAACTTAATTTTTAGAAATAAATTACGACGTATACTTTTTTGCTGATAATTGTCGGAATAAACTCTTCCTCCCAAAAAAAATTTTGCTTGGAAAGGAGGAAAAAGGTCTCTCCATGATATCCTATCTGTCCATTAGAAGACCTTTTTTCGCCTTGAGTAAGTCGTTCAAAGCATAGAATAATGGTTTCTAAGAGGTAATCATTTTTGTAGACTTTTGAAATCTACTAATAAACGCAGTTGACTAGTCTAAGGCAGAATACGATTGTTTTTTTATCCCATAATAAAATTAAAATAATGATAATTCAATCAATACACCTTTACAAAAAGAACGTACGTTCGTATAATAGTGATAAGAAGTGGAGGTGAGCAAGGTAATGGCTCAATATTTTAATTATGATATCGAACCTGTTAATGAGACCCTATGCATTGATATGAAGTCTTTTATGCATCGGTTGAGTGTGTAGAGCGTGAACTTGACCCCTTAACAACAATGCTCGTAGTCATGAGTAATGCAGAACAGGTCGGAGGTTTAGTTTTGGCTGCTTCTCCTATGGCGAAAAAAGCACTGGGAATTAGTAATGTCTCGCGTCAATATGAATTACCAGATCATCCAGATTTATATATTGTTCCTCCGAGAATGAATCTCTACATTGAACGTAATATGCAAATCAATAATATTTTTCGCGAATATGTTTCTGACGACGATTTATACATTTATTCGATTGATGAGACTTTTGTTAGAATACAGGCTTCAAAGCGTCTTTTTAGAAAAACGGCCTATGAATTTGCCACGATGTTTAAAGAACGAATTTTAAAGGAGACTGGTTTACATTGCACGATTGGAATTGGATCCAATATGTTACTAAGCAAACTTGCTTTGGATAACGAAGCGAAATACAATACAGATATGATTGCTAACTGGCAATACAAAGATGTTCCTCAAACCGTTTGGAAAATTAAGCAATTGACAGATTTTTGGGGAATCAACACAAAAACAGAAGCGAAACTTTGGAAAATAGGAGTTCAAACCATTGAGGAGTTGGCACACTTTGATTATTTTTCCATGAAAGAGCGAATGGGGGTCATTGGGCAACAATTGATTGCCCACGCTTGGGGAATTGATCGTACGAGACTGGCAGAAAATTACGTGCCCCAAGCGAAAAGTATCGGCAATAGTCAAGTCCTGATGAAAGACTATGTCTACCCTCATGAAATTGAAATTGTCTTAAGAGAAATAATTGAGCAGGTAGCTAGTCGATTGCGTCGCAAACATTATCAAACAACTTGTATCAGTATTTCAATGGGATATTCTCATAACGAGCCGTCTGCTGGTTTTTCGCGGCAACTGACAATTCCTCCAACTAATAATTCCCGTATTCTTTATGAATATGCTCTGGGCCTTTTTAAAAAGCACTATAATGGATGTGCTGTGAGAAATATAGCAGTCAATTTTTCTAAATTAATTGGCGATGGTTTTATTCAGTTGGATTTATTTGATGATCCTGAAGAACAAATAAATAACACTAATCTAGGGTATTTATTGGACGAGATTCGCAATAAGTATGGCTTTGAAGCGATTGTTCATGCAAGTAGTTTAATGGAAGGAGGCACGGCTATTAGACGCAGCAATCTGGTTGGTGGTCATGCTGGCGGGAATGACGGCTTATGATAGAACTCAATCGATATTATCATGATCGCGGTTTAAAAAAATACAGTGGGTTTTACTTGTCCGAGCATTCTTCTGAAATTGAGAGTAGTAAAAAGGTCAGAAGGGCAGTCAATTTAGCTAAGCCACAAATGACCTCTTTAGCCATCCAACAAGTACTTAATCAAGGGATTTTAAAATCCTCACAGGTTTCGATTCAAAT
Source organism: uncultured Vagococcus sp. (assembly GCF_963518325.1). Taxonomy (NCBI): domain Bacteria; kingdom Bacillati; phylum Bacillota; class Bacilli; order Lactobacillales; family Enterococcaceae; genus Vagococcus; species uncultured Vagococcus sp. Next base: position 130,931 of record NZ_CAUQJB010000007.1, read on the forward strand.
TGAAGCTGTTAACGAAGAGGGCTATTACTATGATGATGTCGTTGGTAGAATTGTCGGTTACGATGAATTAGGTATTTATATCAGCAACGAAAAAGTTGGCTACGATGAAATTCGCCACGTGAAAGAGTATCAATTACCAAAATGGAGTGATTTAAGCAAGCTTCAATAAATTCAAATAGAGAGGACGGCCGATTATCTAAAAGGGCTTCCTCTCTATTTGAATTTATTCTATTAAACAATTTTCGCTCTCTAGACATTCCTGAATAAACTGGTAGAGCTGCTGAATGGATGTCATTGTCTTGATGTTTTTATCTTTTAATTCACAAATTTCCATCAGAAGAAAGGCCCCGAACTTATGGATGAGGATCTGGTGACTTAATTCTATTATAAAGGCTTCATTTTGATAGTCTCCAAAGTAGTTATACATCAATTGAGGGTGACAGCCAAAAAGGCCAAAGACCATGTAGGGCCATTCATACGCAACGGGGGCCAAGTGGCTGTCTGCAAAGTCAACTACATATAACTGTTGGTGACTATTAAGAATTAAATTAGCTACTTTAAAGTCACCGTGAACATAAACAGGGTTCTCAAAAGAGAGGCTCTTTAAGAGTTGTCTCCGCTCTTCTTGAAATGAGTCGCTAAAATACTGCCAGCGGTGATTTGCCAAACAATCTTCCATTGTGACTATTGGGATACCAACTGTTCTTAAAGGTTGGTTTAGACTAGTGGTTAGCTTTTTGATAAGTGGTATATAAGTTATCCTTTGCTCCAGTGGTATATCAAAGAGATCTACCCCTTCAACTTGTTCCATGATAATGTAATTAAATTGATAGGCATCTTGAATAACACCTGAGGCAACTAGTTTAGGTGAAAGGATGACGGAATTAGCCTGTGCTAAAGCCGTTTTTTCTATTTCGAAAGCGTTAGTATTTTGAAAGCCAGCTTCTGTTGGTCCGAATAGTTTAATAACTAAGTCATCTACGCGAAAAACTGCATTTGATCCAGGTCTCAGATTTTGAAGGGAAAAAAAAGGCAGTTGATGTCTCTTAAATAGTTCTCTGACTAAGGGCTCAAAGGCTTCTGTATTCTGATAAATAGCTTCCCATGAGTCTATGCCATCAATGATTTTAGTGAAATACACGTATCTGTTTCCTCCTAAAGCGTAATTTTCTTTATATTATATCATGTTTTAGCTGCTATTCTGATAATGATTTGAGAATAACTTGCCATGGAGTACACTTCATGGTTTATACTTAAGGTAGACCCACTTTATGTTGTGTTTAACCATAATCGTTGAAATCGGGTCGATACAAGGAGGAATAAGGTGAACAGTAAAGAAGTCTCTGAGCTATTCGGCATTTCGAAAGATACTATTCGTTATTATGAACGAGTTGGTGTGATTCCGCCGATTAGCCGTGATCACAATGGTTATCGGGTATTCAAAACCAAGGATTTAAATTGGATTTTTTTAGTTAAAAGCCTTCGCAACGCGGGGTTATCTATTGACTCTTTGATTGAATTTGCTGCCTTATCTCAGATGGAGGGGGATGTCAGAAGCCACCAGAAGCAAATTTTGAAAAATCAACTGGAAGAGGTTGAAGCTAAGTTAGCTCAGATGAATAAAGTGCGTGAACTGTTAGTTTATAAAATTGAAACGTATGACGAACATATTGCTCAATTTCAGTCTGGTGAGTTGACAGATAATAAGGTTGAAGAATTATGGAAAAAGATATTTATAGAAAAAAAATAAAGGTTTCCCTTGCTATGGAGTTAACTCTATAGTTTATAGTAAGGGCAGTCATAAGAAATGGAGGCAATAGACATGCAAACAATTAAAATGAATAATGAAATTGAAATTCCTATCCTAGGGTTTGGCACTTTTCAGATAACTGACCCTCAAGAAGCCGAAGAAGCTGTTTACCAAGCAATTAAGGCCGGTTATCGTCACATTGATACAGCGCAATCTTACCTGAATGAAGAAGCTGTTGGGAAAGGGATTAAGAAATCCCAGATTCCTCGTAAAGACCTTTTTTTAACTACTAAGATTTGGGTAGAAAATGTGTCTTATGAGGGCGTAAAAAGATCTTTTGAAGAGTCATTAGAGCGGTTAGGTGTTGATTATGTCGACATGTTGCTTATCCACCAACCTTATAATGACGTTTATGGCGCTTGGAGAGGGATGGAAGAGCTTCAAAGAGAAGGTAAAGCCCGTTCCATCGGAATTTCCAATTTTGCTGTTGATCGAGCCGTAGATTTAGCTGAATTTAACCAAACAACCCCGCAAATTAATCAAATTGAGATTAATCCCTTTAATCAACAAGTTGAAAATATTAAAGCACTGAAAGAGGAAGGCATTGTTCCAGAAGCATGGGCGCCTTTTGCAGAAGGAAAAAATAATATTTTTAAGAATGAGGTGTTATTGGCAATTGGGAAAAAATATCAAAAATCAGTTGCCCAAATCATTAGTCGCTGGTTGATTGAACAAGAGGTGGTGGTTCTTGCCAAATCCGTCAAACCAGAGAGAATGGCAGAAAATTTAGCTGTTTTCGATTTTTCGTTAACGGCTGAAGACAAAGAAGCCATTGCAGGCTTAAATGAAGGTGAAAGTCAATTTTTCTCTCACGCTGATCCAGCTATGATTAAGTGGATGGCCAGTCGTAAGATTGACCTATAAACGACTATACAATAATCAAACACGTCCTTACCTATATATTAGGAAAGGACGTGTTTTTGTGACATTATGGAACCATTCGTAATAATTATTTCCCTAGTCATCCAATCGAACATAAAGAGACTGGCCAGGCACCAACTGGGTAATTGTTTTTTGATTGATACGCAAATAATTATTGACGTGATAGGCAACCGATTGAATAGTCTCATTTTCTCCAACCTAAACCACCCATCTAGTGTCGTTTAGGTTGAAGGAATTATGGCGCAGCCAATTGGCATATTAGAACGTTTGAACTGCCAACAATGATAAGCAACATCTCTATTAAACTTATTTTCGGTGAACAACCGACTGAATTTTGTGGTATGTGTCGCTAAGTATCAGGGCGCAAAAACCTCTTTTTATAAGATTCATGCACCATCACCTAAGCTTTCATCGCAAATGTCGTAATATAAGAAGTCTGATTACGGATGGTCATTTTTCGAATGAATAATTGATTGTTATGGGTTATAGAGCCAAAGTAGACAATATCCGTTTGACCATCATCAAAAAAGAAAAACTGTTGTACTAACTCAATTTTTGAGACCTAACACTTAAGGTCTTCTCCATTTGTAATCAGAGGAAAGGTTTTTAGTGTGTCTGGAAGAATCTTAATTACTTTAATTCTATCGATAGTTCCAACATAATTTGCCAAAGCTTCAAATAAGGGAAGTGTGAACCAGTATCTGATACAACGTTAATTGAGAGGAAGAGGAAAGGGGGGGAGGATGAATCACTGGCTTATTACAAGAGATTTACATCGGAAAGACAGACTAGCTAAAAGGAGAATTGTTAGTTAATCAGAATCATAGTGAATCAATGACATTACGAAGCAAACCAAAGAGGTAAGTAAGGATAAAATAATATAAATCATGCCGTTTTTTTGACACATGGTAAAGGCATAGATGAGGAAAGAAATACCCACGACGAAGAAAAAAACTCTGACAAAATCTATTTTTTTCATAAACTCAGCTCCTGCTGTTAAGTTAGTTTAATTATAACATGATTTATTATTTTGTTTTATTGAAATTTAAGACACAAATTACACTTTTATCTCTTGTTTTCACTGTTATCATTTGTAAAAAATGTTTATAAGCGTTATAGTGAGTATAAATTAAGTTTTAGTTAACAAATAAATGGAAACGCTAACTAAAAATTGCGATTAAGGTCACATTGCGATTAATTTGTTTTTTTTCCGATGAAGCGACACTATTCTAATATTTATTTACTACTTCTGATTGTATACTTAAGTCATGAAGTTGAGACTCACCATCATGCAAGTTTAAAGGGGGGTGAAATTATTGGAACATGAGACAAATGATAAACAAGCAGAGGCATTACTACAAATTGCATCGACAGTTGATAAATTGGAAGACACTCTTGAAAAAATAAAAGAGACTGACAATAAGATGTTGATCTGGTATGAGCAAAAAAAGCCGTCCATGAAATAAAAAAAATCTTGAGTGAGACAATTACTTACAATGACTACGATGAATCTGAATACTTACTTTTTATGAGTGAGTACAATGGCTTTATGAAAACAGGTAGTTATGATCAATTTAGATTGTAATAATATTTTAATTGAGAACAGGTAAAATAAAACAAAAAGAGGAGCTATCATTATGACAAATTATGAAAAAAAAGAAGAAAAAGCATTAGAAAAGATCGTAGATACGATTGTTAAATTAAATGAGACCTTAACCAAACTTGATGAAACTGACAGTAAAGTAAAGAGCTTTATTGAACAAGAAAAAGCTGTTCATGAAATCAAGAAAATAGTTCGTGAAGCTAAAAAAGTCGATAAATTAGAAGAAAAAGAAGTTAAGGGAGATGTCAAAACCCTTGAAAGCATTGAAAAAGAATTTGGTAAATTAGACGAAAGTCTTGCTAAGATGGATGCTTCCGATAATAAAGTAAAAGAATTTATCGAACAAGAAAAAGCACTACATGAAGTAAAAAAATTAGCTCATAATACCAAAAAACTATAACACATTTTTATACAGAATAGACGCATACTATAAGGCCAGCCATCTAAGTCGCTAGAATGTTAAGGGGTGTTGTATAACCACCTGACATTCTGGAAGTTAGATGGCTGTTTTCATATGTTACCAAGGGTAGTAACAAGTAAAATTCTACGAATTTTGCTAGACTTGTTTTTGTGACTAAGACTATAAGGAGTGTGTTGAATAATGAAGCGAAAAGGGTTTTTGGTTATGTTATTTATAGCCTCTTTTTTAAGTGGCTGCCAGACTCAGAATAGAACATCTGTTAAGGAGGTATTGGACAGAGGGACAAATATTGAACCAACACTCTATACGTTGGAAGAACAACGAGACGTCTTAAAAAAATATTCTGAATTTTATTCTTACACCTATTTAGAAAAGGAAGTAGAAAAAGAGTGGGGGACTTATGTTGTACCTGGGCTGATATCGACTGAAACACTGGCATTAGATAAAATCGGGAAAGGCAGTATTAGTAAGACCATGGACCCTCAAGGGGTAACCGTTACAGAAAAATATGTGTTAATCAGTGCTTACAGCCATGATAAAAAAAATAATTCTGTGATTTACGTTTTGGATAAATTTAGTCATAAGTACATAAAAACCGTTGTATTACGTGGGAAACCCCATGTAGGTGGCATTACGTATGATACAAAAGCACAAAATATTTGGGTTTGTTCCATTACGCCAGAGGGGAAGGCAGAAATTGTCTCTATTAGCTTGGAAGACTTAGAAAATTATCAGTTGAGTCCAGATTATGAGCCTGTTTCTTATAATCAAGCAATCACCTTAAAAGAAATCAAACGTGCCTCCTATATTACTTATGCGGAGAACGCCTTATTTGTTGGCTATTTTTCTGATAAACATGAAGGTATCATCGAAAAATTTTTAATGGATGAGACTGGTAAGTTTATTGAAGAAGTCAATCACCGATCAGTTCTAACGACTCAAAAAGCCACAGCTACACCAGATGATATTAATAAAGTGACTCATGGAATTCAAGGAATTACCTTTTATAAAGAATATATGTTGTTATCCCAATCCTATGGACCAAAAAGCTCAAAAATATTTATTTACGAAGATATAGGTGGCGAAGAAATTTTACTTGACAAAGATGCTCTAAAAGTAATTGAAGTTCCAGCATATCTCGAGCAGATTACAGCGGATCAAGGACAGCTTTATAGTATTTTCGAATCTGGAACGAAACGTTATCGAGACGAGGAGGGGATTACTAAAGTAGACCGAGTGCTAAAATTAGATTTGGAGCGTCTCATTAATGTAAAGATGGAATAAAAGAATGGAGTGAATCGAATGACAGAAATACCTAATTTCAGAGACATAGGTAGCAAAAAAATAGGGGATACGGACAAATTAAAAAAACATGTCCTCTTTAGAAGCGGTAGTCTTAGTAAGCTATCTGAAAAAGATCAATTATTTTTAACGGATGACTGCCAATTAAAAACAATAGTTGATTTTCGCAGCGATCAGGAAAAAAACGCAGAGCCTGATGTGGTGCTAACGGGTGTTAACTATGTTCCGATAAACATTTTAGAAAGTGTAACAGAGAATGCTAGTTTAGAAAGCATGATGACAACGACAAGTTCGGCTCAAGAGATGATGGAATCCGTTTATGAAAATTTGGTGACCGCAAAATCGGCTAAAAAAGGCTACCAACTTTTTTTAGAGTTATTACTTGAGGGTCAGGGGCAACCGCTTCTTTTTCACTGTTCAGCCGGTAAAGATCGAACTGGCTTTGCAGCGGCTTTATTATTAACACTTCTTGGAGCATCTAAAACGGATATTTATGCTGACTATTTGCTAACGAATCAACAACGGAGTGCAGTGAATCAGCAAATGATTGACCAAATTAAAGCTACCTACCACTTGTCAGAGACTCAGCTTAAGCAACTAAACTTGATGTTGCAAGTAGATCAGGCTTATCTAGATAAAGCATTCGAAACAATCGATCAGGAATTTGGTAATTTTGATCATTACGTTACCGAAGGATTGAATTTCTCTCATGAAAAAATCACTGATTTACGAAATTTTTACCTCATTTCCGATTAGTGAATAACAGTCTGACACGACTAATAAAGCACTGACAGATGTTTCATTCCTAGGGAAAACATCTGTCAGTGCCCTATTGGTATTAGTCTCTTAGTGAACCAGAGCAAAGTAAATCACATAAAACCAACTTAAAATACCATGAAAGATCGCCCAGGGAATACTGTGCCAGGCCGTATAAGATAAAATCATGGCTAAGGCACAACCAAAACTAATCCCCGTTGAAGCGGCTGTTTTTGAATTTGATTTATTCATCTCGAGTTCCTCCTTCGTATTAAGCTTATTATACAACTATCACGTTAAGGTGCAAAGAAATAACGATTTATTTGATAGTTACTAAACAAAAAAGAGGGATTGGCTTAACTAATTATTAGTCGGTAATTTTTTTGTTAAAATATAATCTGTTTGTTCATCATCTCCCATAAAGAAAGAATGAGAACCCGTTTGAACAAATCCCATTTTGGTGTAAAAAATTTTTGCAGGTCCATTGTGTTCCCAAACACCTAACCAGATAGCCGTTTTCTTTTTTTCTTTTGCCAGTTGAATGGCTTTGGTGATTAAAGATTGGCCTAAGCCACGACGTTTAAATGCTAATCGCACATAGATCCGTTCTACTTCAAGGAAACCCACTGGCATTTCCTCTGTTTGAGCCTCTCCGGTATTAACCTTGAGGTAACCAGCAAGTTGCCGATGATCATATATAAAATAAAATTCTGAATCGTCTCTCGAAAGTTCCGCAGACAATTTTTTTTGATTATAAGCCTCATCTAAGTAAATAGCCATATTTTCAACGGTATTATAGGCGTCAAACGTCTCTTTATATGTTTCGATACTGAGTTTTTGTAGTGGAATTAAATCAGTTAACGTGCAGCGTGTGATGGTAATGGTCATGTCTCTTGCTCCTAACGTGATGTTTAATAGTTTCTCTTGTTTCCCTTTTTTACTGAGTACCAGTCAGATTCAATATTGGTTTGAACTCTCTGCAACATTGATAATAATTGAGTCACTTCGTCGGTTGCAAAACCGCTTAAGGCCACCGATTCCGAATAAAGATGTTCCTTAATGATGAATTGGCATACTTGTTTTCCTTTATCAGTGGGAAATAGTTCTTTATTTTTTTTATTATCCAGAGGTTGGACTTTTTTTATAAATCCATTTTTTTCTAACTTTTTTATGGCGCGAGCAGCTGTTGATGAATCAACTTTCAAGTTGTCAGCTAGTTTATCTTGAATAATACCAGGATTTTCACAAATGCGTACTAAATACAAGTATTGCCCTTTGGTTAAACTATATTCCTTAAACTCAATATTACTAATGGCATCCAAGGTTCTGGCAATGGTTCCGATCTCTCGTAAAACGTCTATTTGAGTCACCACCTTTATCTTTAATTTTATATTACTGTATTTTTATTGCAAGTGCAACAAAAATAAATTGCCTTTCTTTCATAAACATCGTCTTATTTGTTAGCATTCTGTCAATCGTGTTATAATAAAGAAAAAGGGAGGCGGTCACAATGGAAAAGAGATATAAACATATTCTTGTTGCAGTTGACGGCTCAGAACAGTCTGAAAAAGCGTTTGTAGAAGCTCTGAATATCGCAAAAGAACATCAGGCTCACCTCTTTGTTGCTTGTATTATCAATGACGTGGAAATAGCATACAGTGTTTACGATTTCCCTTACAGTTACCACGAAATCATTGAAAAGCAAAAAGAAGAGGTTGAAAAAGAAATCTTGAAAAAGATTTATGACGCTCGAGAATTTGGCGTTGATGATATTACCCCGATTGTAGAACTAGGAAGTGTTAAGGAATATTTGACGAAGACGATTCCAGATGATCATAAAATAGACTTGATTATCGTGGGAGCTACTGGAAAAGGGGCTCTTACCCGGGTCTTGGTGGGGTCAACTGCTGCTTATGTTGTTAATCACGCCCCTTGTACTGTTGTAGTTGTCAAATAGTTAAAGAAAAACGTGTTGCCTCATGGGTAACACGTTTTTCTTTATTTCCTTTTAGGCTGTGACAATTATAAAATAGGAGTACACTATGGATCAATAAAAGTTATTTTGACTTTTAAAGGCGTTGGCTAACATTGATAAAAGATGCTAAAAAGTACATGGAACAAGAACTATCTGAAGAAACCTTTCTAAAGTGATATCAGGAGACCAACTCAAAAAATTTATCAGACCCCTGCGTGACCATCGAAAATATGATCTTTTGTTTTGGTAAAGAAGGCAATCAGTTAAAGCTTTTGTTTATTAAGCGAAAAGCACATCCTTTTATCGATAGTTTAGCCTTAGTTGGGGGCTTCATAGATGGAGCAGAATCGTCTGATAAGGCGTCTGTTCGTGAAACGACAGAAGAGACAGGTATTCAGTTAAGGCTCGATTATATTGAACAATTACAAACGATTAAGATAGCTAACAGAGACCCACCTCAACGAGTGATTGCCATCGCCTAAATGGTTTTTCTTCCAGTGGAGCTCAATTTTTAGGATTATACACCTGGATTAAAAATAGCCACGTTGACACAAAAGAAGGATCGGTAGACATTACTGAGATATTAACTTTTAAATAGTGGACGCAACCATCGGTTGTTTTAATATTATCCAAAGTGCATCAGCCAATATACTGACTCAATTGTCAAGTCAAGCGCCCAGTGACAATTGCTATTTACGAATAATTTAAAAATTATCGGAACTATCTTGATGGCGAAATGTTTTAGAGAACAGTGGTTAAATTTGGTATTGGTGAATTTTTTCAACATTTATTTTGTGGATACAGTTGGGAAACATACTGATGATTGACATGAATATTGCGTTACTAATTAACAGTATTTAAGGGGATCTGGAATGGACCTTATCGTTGAAGAAAAGAGCAGCTATTTAATCATTATTGGGAGTTTACGACCAGTAAAACTAATAAAAAAGAAGTGAAGCTGAAAAATTGTCAGGTTATTTAATCATCTATAAACCTTTACATTTGTGCAATATTTCCGAATCATTCGTTATTAAATTAACAAAAAAAGAATATTAGTTGTGGATGATGCCAATATTTAGTACAATTTAAGTATACTAACCTAGTAAATAGTTAAACAGGAGGTCAAATTGTTATGAGCAGTAAGTACATGAATTACGTAGGAGACATTATTAACGACGTGGAATATCATGGTATGGGCGATCCAGAGGGATTTTTGGAGATTCATATGGAGAAACCGTTACCATTCAGGCTGTATTGTAAAATGGCCGACGAAAATTGGGAAGAAGTTAGCGAAGAAGAACGATTAGAATTGATTCGTCAACTAAAAGAAAAAAAATCAATGCATTCCAGAAGTGATTACCGATACTATACCATTGACTTCCATTTGGCAAGTTTAGGTGGCTTGTAATTGGAAACGCTTAAAAATCGGTTGTGAATATCCGTACTATTCGTAAGAAGAGCAATAAAAACACCTCCTTTTTACTGTCTGGCAGGTTGGTGTTTTTATTGCTTCTTAACGATTGGTAAACGAGTAAAAAAGGAACTTTATGATACGATAGGTCGATTTCAGTAAGAAAAAGGATAGACATGAGAAATTTTCTAATTGGTGAGTCAGCAAGCGAAATAATCAAACATGTTAAGTTGTCTAACGATGATTTGTTACTGGATTGATGTATTTAATACAAAAAATAATCAAAGCAATACTACCGGCTTTAATCGTCATTACGGTGATATTTGACAGGGTTAACTGATGACAGTAAAAAAGAAGTTAAAGCGCAAGGTTTAGCAATCGTCGTAACTATTTATTTTGGTGGTCCTACGGGATGTGCGATGATTGGCAGGCAGTCATGGTTCAGGTTCCTACAGCCGCTCTAATAGGCATTATGGTTACCGTCGATGTTGAAACTTTTAATTGGGCAAGCTTTAAAAATGTGCCTAAAGTTCCTCTTATGGAGACGGTCATTATGGTTACTATGATAATCATTGTCGTTTATACTCACAGTCTGGCAATAGGTATTCTAGGTGGTGTCTTAATGAGTCTGATTAATTTTATGTCCAAAATAAACAAACTAGACATATCTTATTCAGAGGGACGAGTTGCAGTTGATGATCAGTTATTTTTTGTATCGGCAGATTCATTGTGGAACTGTTTTGAAACAACCTGTTTTTATTCAAATACCGTCATTGATTTATCGAGAACACATATAAGAAATTAAGTAGTCGATTAAAGTAAATGAGTCCCTGCGTAAAATCACAGGGACTCTTATTTATTTACTACTATCTGAGGTTTTTGTCGCAGCTGAAGTTTCGGTTGATAGCTTCTCACTGATGGCTTTAGCTTCACTAACAATAGTGCCAGAATCAACTAAGTCGGTTACGTTTTTAGTTAATAAATCCTGGTAATCACTCAAGACTGAAGTTGCATAATCACTATCAATGATTGTTGTGGTTAGAGAATCCAGTTTAGTTTGATAAAGTGTTTTAAAAGTATCGTTAGCAAGAAAACGGGTCACTAATATATTATCTTTATCTCCCATACCACCAGTTGGTCGGCCAATTTTTTCGCCACTACTATTTTGAAGTTGCTCATCTTCTGGCATTTCTGGTCGACTTCCATCCATCTCAGGAGGAGTCATCCCTTCAGGGGGCGTTTGTCTTTGACCACTCTCTGTTCCTTTGGCCATGCCCATGCCGCCAAAGGCTAGGTTATGATCCCAAGCGACAACTGTCATTTTTTTAGTCTCAGAGTCGTAGTAGAGATAGGAATTATTCCCAGGGCCGTCGATATCATCTGTGTTACTAATTATTTCCTGACTGGCTAAATATGTGGCAAATGCCTCAGTCTCCAGATAGTCTCCTAATTTAGAGGCAAACTCTTCGTCAGTTGAGTTATTGATAAAATCTAAGAAACCGATTAAGGGCGTCAAATCATCATCACCGTATTTTTGCTCAAAAACATCTGTATAGTCAGTTGGATCTGTTCCCCGATAGGAATAATCACCGTTACCGTCGGCTTTATACAAGAGACCACTCGTCGACTCAAAATGTTCCTCGGTCCATAAATCATCATCCGGTACATCTATCACTAATCGTAATGTTTGTTCTGAGTTATTAACCGCGAACTTAGTAAAGGCGGCTTTTTCGGCTTCAACACCTGCCTCATTTAAGACAGCTAGGGCAACAGCCTCATTTAATGATGTTTTGGTATTATTCGCTCGAACAACAAAGTAAGATCGACCTTTATATGCGATATCCTTTTCATATTTATCCAACCGAATGACCCAAGGAAGTGTTTCGGGTGAATCTGAATCTAATGAACTTGGTTCTCCAGTAGGGACCTCTTTAGCATTTGCTGTAGTCGTTTTCGTTTCCTCGGAGATATCCGTTTTTTCAGCTGCTTTTGAGTTCGTTTTTGAGGTGGCATTATTCAGTCCGCGTAAAGTGGAATTACCTTTTAGCTTTATCCCTACATTCTTAAACGTTGTACCATCAATCGTGACGGTGGCTTTAATCCAAGTTTTATTGCCAGAATTTGTATACTCGGTCAGCATAGCTTGATAATCCGTTTCATCAAAATCAACACTGATATCGTGAATTGAATCGGTTGTAAAAAAATCTGTTCCTGAGGTATTAGTCGTTTGACTGGTGGATGTTGACATCTGAGAAGGAGTCGTGCAACCCGTCAAGGCCAGTGATGCAGCTAAAACAGCTGTTGCGAATGTTAATCCTTTAGTTAGTTTATTCATTTATTTGCTCCTTTTCGTAATAGTGAGTTTTAACTCTCTCTAAAGGTTACCAACAGAAGCTTAAATCAAGCTTAAGTAAAGGTTAAACGCTGAGTTACCATTGGTAGCGATGATAAAGTGATAATGAAATAACAAACTTTAGCTCCTCTTTAGTTCAACCAAAGTGAGATTATTATTCTTGATGAAGCCACCTCGGCAATGGATATGATGACAGAGAATCAAGTCAGGGCGACGATCTTAAACGAGTTCGGCAATCGAACCATCCTCACAATTGCTCATGGCTTTAATTCAATTAAAGATTATAACCGTACATTAATATTTCGAAAGGGGAAGCTAATTGCAGATGGTAAATTTGATACATTGATAACTAGTTGCACTTACTTAAAGATGTTAGTAGAGTCAGGTATGTTCATAGAATGATCGTCTAAAAAAACATCCACTATTGGATGTTTTTTTACGTAGAAAGGATTAACACTTTTGTAAAATGAAGAAATTTTCATTGTATTTTGATTGAAGTTCTCATAAAAGATGGTATCGTTAAACTAAAGGAGTTGACGAAAATGAGCGTGATTAATATTCTTCTCGTAGAAGATGAAGATAGTTTAGCGAACTTTGTTTCCGAAGAATTAAGTTTTGAAGGTTATCAAGTCATCCATGCTAGAGATGGGGCAGAAGCCTTGGATTTATATAAAAAAAATCAATCAGAGTTAACATTGATTATATTGGACTGGATGTTACCAGTCTACGATGGGATTACCGTAGCAAGACGAATTAGAAAAACAAGTCAAATCCCCATTATAATGATGACGGCTCGGAATCAAGTTACTGATAAAATAACAGGTCTAGACACTGGGGCGGATGACTATATCACTAAACCTTTTGATATCGAAGAGTTATTGGCGCGGATTCGTGTTATTTTACGGCGAGCAGAACAGTTGGCTCTATTGACACAACAACCGGTAATTTATCAATATAAGGATTTAACCTTAGATACAACTAAACATTTGGTTGAACGGTTTGGTGAACCCATTCCCTTAACTCAAAAGGAATTTGAATTAATCTTGGAGCTAATTAGACGGCCCGAAGAAGTATTAACCCGTGATGATTTACTAAATGCTGTCTGGGGTTATGATTATTTTGGACAAACAAACACTGTCGACGTTTATATCCGTTCTCTGCGCAACAAGGTGGATTATTTACCTGAAAACAGGCTGATCCAAACGGTTCGAGGTGTTGGTTATGTACTGAGGTCGGCCCATGATTAAGCCAAAAGAGAAAATAAAAAAAGGACAAACTATGCAGTATCAATTAACTGTAAGATTTATTAGTTTATTAGTGGTCGCTGTCGTAGTTTTAAGTACCGCCATTACGACGATGACGATTGTATCTATTTATGAATCAACGAAGGATCAAACCAAATTACTGTTAACGTCTCTCAGAAAGAGTGAGGCAACGTCTGAAAAAGAATGGCAGAAGCTTTTAAATACTCACATTCCTAATGATAACTCCCCTAATTTTATCCGTGTGGTCTTAGAATCTGGGGAGATTGTCTACTCCGAAGAAGCCCAAGAGCTTTACAATGAGTTTCCCGCATTTAAACAATTGATTGTAACTAAACGTATTGTTTGGGATCAGCTAGAGCCGTATTACTACAAAACCATAGTGGTGGACAGAGCGACCATTAGTGTGTTAGTTGAATTGGAAGATAATTTTGAAATTATTGGTCAAATCGTCTCATTTACGATTATATTGACTCTCATTGTAATTATTCTCGGAGGGGTTCTTACTTATCGTTTTGCTGAAAAAATTAGTCGTTCTTTAAATCGAATGAACAGAGAAATTATGGCGTTGTCAAAAAATGACAGTCATCAAGCATGGTTGACAGAACCCTTGCGACCGATAGAGGTAGCCAATATTTCCAAATCATTTAATCAATTAATTTCAGCGCAGCGAACCTCTGTTAAGCGGGAAAAACAATTTGTGACAGATGCCTCCCATGAATTGAGAACTCCCTTGACAGCAATACGAGGACACGTTAATTTGATAAAACGAAGAGGCCAGGAACATCCAGAAGTTATACCAAAATCCATTGACTATCTGGATAAAGAATCAAAACGAATGGAAGTTCTCGTGGAACAACTCCTGACTGTTGGCAGACAAGAAAGAGGATCGAAGTTGATTGATTTATCTAAATTGGTGGATGAAACCATTGTAGAATTTCAACTAGTGCACCCACGACGACTTGTATCAAAGGTGGAGCAGGGCATTACGCTTATAGGAATACAAGAACAGTTTTATCAAATCATTCGTAATTTAGTAGAAAATGCCTTGAAGTATAGTGAAGAAGGAGAGGAAGTGACGGTGACTTTAATGAGTGATAAGACTACTATTACTCTGATTGTAGTTGATACCGGCATTGGTATTTCTAACAAAGATAAATCCCTTGTTTTCGATCGATTTTATCGAGCTGACCAATCACGATCAAGTTTAATAAAAGGGTCAGGTATTGGGTTATCGATTGTCCACACTTTGGTCGAGCAATACGAAGGTGCGATTACAATTTCAGATAATCAGCCAAAAGGGTCAATTTTTAAAGTGACACTGCCCTTGACTTAAATGAAAAAGTCTTCATTTTTTCTTCATTCGATATTGGTTATCTTACGTTTAATTGTTGATATTATGATATTAAGCAATCAGACATAAGAAAGGAGTGAATCAATTTATGAGGAAAAAAGAGTTAATTTTGGCAATACTTGCCTTGCTTTTTCTGGGCGTATTGTTTATCAAACCTGTCAAATCTACTCAACTGACTTCTATGAAATCCGTTGTTAACCAAATTGGTGGTCCCACAATAGAGATACACGCAATTAAATTAACAAGACAAGGCAATGACTATCGATATGAGGTCAGCGGTATACAAAATCAGAAGAGTTATCACTGGCTAATAAATGGTGAGACCGGAACAGTAATAAAAGAACCTATTCAAAATATGTCTACTAAAAATCAAAAGCTTCAATTAGATAAAGATATATTATTTCAGAACTTATCGGTCATTGCTGAAGTAGCTGTTGGCAAGGGCGTAGCTACGGCTTGGGAACTTTCTGGCCAAAGTCAAAATCTTTGGCGAATTAGCGTTGAAAACGGACAAGAGGACTACGTTGTCACAATTGACAACAATACACTGGCAATTGAATCAGTGAATCTAATTTAAGGAATGGAGTATTTATTATGAAAACAAAATTAATGATGTTAAGTATCGTCACACTAGGATTATTTTTAGGTGGATGTACAAGTAATAGCAACAGCTTACCTAAAGAAAGTTCAGCCGTTTCTAATTCGACTAGCAATAGCAATACATCCACGAGTAATGCCAAAAAGGCCGTTCCGGCTATAAAATTAACTGTGACAGAGGTTATCTCGGCTTATGAGAAAGCTTATCCTAATACTTCAATCACTTCTATCGATTTGGACACATCCTTTGGTGCTTATTATTTCGAAGTCCAAGGCGTAGATGATAATAAAGAGTATGAGTTAAAGATTAATGCTGAAACAGGTGAAGAAACGAAAGAGCGAGAAGAAAATTTGGATATTGACGAGAAGAATGGTGTCAAAAAAGCTGAAGATTCACTAGAACTAAACGATATTATTACCTTAGAAGATGCTACAGCCTTTGCTTCAGAGGCACTAGGGGTGAACCCAGAGACTGCCACTGACTGGTCTTTAGACAGGGAAATGACAGTCACTTACTGGGAAGTGACATTTGAATCTGGTCGTTCAGAATCTAGTGTTAAGCTTGATGCAAAAACAGGTGATGTTTTAGAAAAAGAGTTAGAAGAATAAAAAAAAAGGAGTTACAGCGAATTGAAGCTGTAACTCTTTTTTTTGTTCCTTAATATTTTTTGTGTAGCGTTTACATGTCAATCTAAATAAGCTACAATGAAAAAGAATTACTCCCTAATTTGTCCGTCTACTGCTGATTATTATACACTCAACTGTTAATTTGAAATGGAGGATTAAGTATGAACCAGGATGTCTTAGTTGAAGTTAAAGATTTTAAAAAGTATTTCACCATTAACAAGTATATGAAACTCAGATCTCTAGACAGTTTAAATTTTAAAATAAAGAAAGGCCAAACCTTTAGCCTTGTAGGAGAAACTGGTTGCGGTAAGTCGACTTGTGGTAGAACCTTAGTTAATGCTCTGCCGCCAAGTGAAGGAGCTGTTTTTTATGATGGCAAGGATATATCCCATATGGATGAGTATGAAAAGCAGTGCTTAAGAAAGAAAGTTAAGATTATTTTTCAGAATCCATGCGCAGCCCTTAATCCTCAACTTACAGTGCACAAGCTTATTGCTGAACAAGTTGACACTCATTTTCCAGCTCGCTCCTATCAGGCCCAACAAAATCGCATTAGCTTTATTTTAGAGCAAATAGATCTTGACAGTCACTATCGTAATGAGTTAATTTATGAATTACCGGATAACCAGCTGTACTTGGTTGCAATTGCTCTTGCATTGGCAGCTAGTCCAGAACTAATTGTTTGTGATGAACCAATATCTGCTTCAAATGACCAGTTCCAAACCAAGATAATCAGTTTGCTAAAGGAGCTACAAAACGATTTAGGCTTAACCTATTTATTTATTTCTAGTAGACTTTCAATGGTCAAGCATGTTTCTGATCAGATTGGTATCATGCACTTGGGCACCTTGGTAGAATTAACCAATAATCAATTACTAAGTAGCAAAAAAATGCATCCTTATACCAAAAGTTTAATGTCAGAAAGTACTGTGAACGCTAATAATAAAAGAGCAGTTAAGGGAGAAACAGTCCGGCTATCAAAGGGTTGTAGCTATGTATCTCAATGCTTACATGCAGGTCTTATTTGCCAGAAAAAGTTACCTGAAATGATTGAAATAGAGGCTAATCATTTTGTGGCATGTCATTTATATGATTGAGATAATTGAAAAGATGATGAACTTATACAACGATAAAAACAGAAGAGGGGGACATCGGACCACCTACTTCTGTTTTTATTTAGTTACCTAATTTACTTAATAACAATTGACGAAACATTTCTGTTTCATCGTAAGTCATAACAAAAGCAAAATCCCCTAAACTATAATTGACAACATAGTCATTATCTCTCAATCTAACAAATAACGTAGAACGGACTTTTTCCCCCAAAGCATCGTCCATGGCAGTCGCACCATAAAAAACCCAATGAGTAGCATTTGCTTCATTTTCTTGAGGGACAGTTAAATCTTTTTTCATCAATGAGACCAATTTCTCTGCTAAATCATCATTTAAGGGCTCCTCTATATAACCATACCAAATTGTGCGAGAATAGTCGTCATCTTTTCCATATGTCTCATCAAATAATTGTTTTAATTCAGTCATCGCAGATACCTCCATTTCGAATAGGTGAACTCCTTCATTATACCCATTAGTTAACATTATGTGTTAGTAATAAGCCGAGCCTCTTACCTCAATGACTACATTATTCGGCTAAATAAAGGTAAGGAAGCGCTGATTCCAGATTGCTTCATGATGATTAATGATTTGTTCAGCCGTCAGTTCTTGACTATCTAGCGTTGTCGTACTGCCACGAATCATTGAAAGTGTGTAACCTAAACTATGAGCAACTCTAATAGTCGTATCAACACAGTATTCAGTTTGCGCTCCGCAAAATTCAATTTCCTTGACAGCTAATTCTGTTAGTAAATTTGATAAAGAAGTCCGATAGAATGAATTAGCGTGTGTCTTTTCGATGTAATAATCAGATCCTCGGTTATCCAATTGTTTCATTAATTTCCAGGGATCTGTTGCAGGTACAAGTTCTTGATCCTTATGCTGAATAAAGATAATTGGAAGATTTTTTTTACGGTAATCAGTTATTCGCTCATTTGCAATACGAAGAACCTTATCAAGCTGATACAAGGGAGCAGTTTCCGTATGCAAGCCTCTTTGCAAGTCAATAATAATTAAACAATTTGCCATTTTTTCACTCCTTTTCCTAAATTATAGTCGGTTTAATCCACTTAGTAAAGATTATATAGGATATATCTCTAGCCAAGCTTTATAGTAATCCACTGAGTCTTCTTCGTCATTTGAAGCGGTCGCTAAATACGGGGCAATAATTTGTTCCACACGTAAACCCATTTTCAAGAGAGCTGCTTCATGTTGGTGATAGTTGTGCTTATCCAAATCATCTGAATTGGTTTCAAGTAAACAAGTAACGTAAGCTTTACTGGCGTTCTTGTCATTTCGCCAAAGTTCTTCATTTCCATTTTCGTAATCTAAGGGAACAGCTAATCCCATTTGAAATTTAGGCAGGGCAGGGTCTTTTTTATATAAGACAAAGTTAGTAGGTCCTGCTAATTGAACTTGAATGTCTTGAGGATTATACAAGTCAAAGGCGACAATCTTATTTAAGGTAAGGGGTTCCTGGCGGTAACGATTATCTTTTAAGCTAAAAAGATTTTCCAACTGCTGTTTACGCCCAGCTATCCCTGTTAGCTTACCTTGGAGTTCTGTTAATTCTTGCTGAACTTGCGTTTCTGTAGATTCTAGAATACTGTAGATAGCTTCCGGACTTAGGCGATTAAATCGTTTCATCTTATGAATTGGTACGTTCAAGTTCCGATAAAAGACGACATCAAGCAGTTCTATTGTGGTCTGAATATCAAATTCCCGGTATTCATTCTCATCATTTCGTTTGGTTTTAAAAATTTCCTTTTCTTCCCAGTAGCGGATAGTTGAAGCGGGTATGTTAAAAAGTTTGGCTATTTCCCCGATAGAATAACGTTGTTCTTCTGACATTTTTTACCTCCTGCTTTTGTGGCTATTTAATTATTTGTCCGTCACAGACATTATCTTATTTTCACCTCTCAATAAGTATAGCGTTATTTCTATTGACCTTCAAGTTACTTGAAGGTATAGAATGGATTTCGCAGCATCATTTTAGCAGTGTGTAAGTTGAAAAAACTTGCAAGAAGAGGAGAAGTACTATGAAAAGTAT
The DNA here is from genome assembly GCF_963518325.1 of uncultured Vagococcus sp. Lineage (NCBI taxonomy): Bacteria > Bacillati > Bacillota > Bacilli > Lactobacillales > Enterococcaceae > Vagococcus > uncultured Vagococcus sp. The sequence continues at coordinate 150,444 of NZ_CAUQJB010000007.1, forward strand.
GACCGGCTTTTTTAGCCGAAACAAAAAATTAAGTATCTTGACGGCCATTTGTTTAGCCGTTCAAATAATTGGAACATTAGCCGTTCCTTTTTTAATTGGAGAATTGATTGATCATGGCATTGCTTCTGGGAATCAATCGTTGATAATTAAAATAGGGGTTCAAATGTTAGTGGTTGCTTTAATCGGCGGAGGAGCAGCGGTTTATGGTAGTTTTCTATCAGCTAAACTAGCTGCTAAGTACGGATACGAAGTGCGCCAAGAGTTTTATTCGAAAGTTCAACAGTTGTCGATTCAAGATGTGGAATCTTTTGGCGTCCCAAGCTTACTAACACGAATGACTAATGATGTTACAAATGTACAACGCGCTTTGGGAATGTTTCTGCAATTGATATTCCCGGCACCTATTATCTGTGTGTTCGCCGTGATTATGACATATATTAATTCGCCAAAATTGGCTCTAATTCCTTTGATATCAATCGTTTTATACTTGAGCGTCGCCGCTTTTCTATTGAGAAAAGGGTTACCGTTATCGGCAACTATCCAACAGCGATTGGATCGAATCATGGTAAAACTAAGAGAATTTTTTAATGGCATCAACATGATCCGTGCCTTTGATAATCAGGATGAGGAAGAAGCAAAAACCAATCAACGATTTACTGATTATGCTGACAGTATGATTGCTGTCAATAAAATTTTTGCATATTTAACACCAGTCGCCTATTTAATCATGGGATTAGTTTTTGCTTTGATCATTTGGTTTGGTGGTTTACTAGTGGGAGCGGGGGAACTACAAATTGGGGTAGTTACTGCTGTTGTCGAATACTCAATGTTAACTTTAGCCTATTTAATTATGGCTGCAATGGTGATTGTGACTTTACCTCGTTCTTACGCATCATTAACACGAATTGAGGAAGTCTTGAACAGACTACCTGAAATTAGCGATCGGCAACAAGCAACAGTTAAATCTGTTACAACTATGGAAAATTTTGCTAGTTTTCATTCGGTTAAATTTGCTTATAATGGGGCAGAGCCTGTTTTAGAAGATATTACTTTTAATATCGCTAGAGGGCGAACAACGGCCATTGTTGGCGGAACTGGCTCAGGTAAAAGTACTATTGCTAAAGTATTACTTAATTTAACGACCATCAATAGTGGAAAAATTATGATTGATGGCATTTCCTTAACTAATTTATCCCAAAACGACTTGCGGAATAAGATTAGTTATGTTCCCCAAAAAGCTTTTTTATTTAGTGGGACAATTGAGCAGAATCTAAAAATGGGGAAAGCAGATGCTAGCCAAGAAGAACTTGAACGTGCAGTGGAGATAGCACAAGCAAAAGCCTTTATTGCCAGTCAGGACGGGGGCTACCAAGCTTTTGTTGCTCAAGGGGGAACCAATTTTTCTGGTGGGCAGAAGCAACGCTTAAGCATTGCTCGGGCGCTAGTAAAACCAGCGGCTTTATATGTGTTTGACGATAGCTTTTCTGCATTGGACTACCAAACCGATGCTAATCTTCGCCAAGCGTTGCGCAACCAAATGCCACATGCCACATTCTTAATTGTTGCGCAACGTTTGAGTACGATTAAAGAGGCTGATCATATTATTGTACTTGATGAAGGGCGAATCGTTGGTCAAGGTCGTCATTTAGAGTTATTAAAAACCAATCAAATTTACCAAGAGTTTGCCTTATCTCAGGGGATTGATTTAAAAGGAGGGCAATTAAATGGAAACACTAACTAATCAAACAAGTATTAATCGCTTTTTAAGTTTTATTAAACCAGAGCGGCTTTACTTTTATTTGTTAGCATGTTGTAGTCTTGTTAGTAACGGGCTCATAACTGCCATGCCTTTTGTTATGGGGATTGCCATTGATAAGCTATTGAGTGCCATTAAGAGTAGTGAGGGGCCACTATCTGTTGAACTAATAGCAGAAGTAATCGGCACCCCCGTTCTAATTATTCTGTTCTTGGCAACTGTCAGTGCGGCCATTTCCTATGTACAAGAACAGATGATGGCAAGTTTAAGCGAGAAAATCACGTTGCGTTTACGAAAAGAAATAACTAAAAAATTTAAAGTCTTGCCAATGTCGTTTTTTGACACCCATCAAGTAGGTGATATTTTAAGTAGAACAACAAACGATATTAACCGAATTGCAGAAGTTTTGTTAACAGGAATTAATCAACTGTTTTCATCAATTGTCACGATTATTTTAGGAATTGCCATGTTACTTTACATTGACTCACAATTAACTGGAATTATCCTGATCTTAATTATTGGGTCTTCTGCAGTCACGACTTGGGTGGCCATTAAAAATAAGAAACTGGCTGATAAAAACCAGGGAGAATTAGGTGTGCTGAATAATCAAACGGAAGAATTTTTCTCAGGTAATTTAGAAATTAAAACATTTAATAAACAAAAAGATACAGCTAACACAATTGAAATAACTAATCTGCGCCATGCAAAAGCATTTCAAGATTCTCAGTTCTTCGATTATGCGATTTATCCAGCCATTCGTTTTTTAAATCAACTGGCATTTATCGTTAGTGCAATCGTAGGAGCGGGGATGGTACTGCAAGGCTCTATGACTATTGGTATCATTCAAGCTTATCTGCAGTATGTCAATCAAATTTCTGAACCAATTACTAACTTTTCCTATGTCATCAATGCTATTCAAGGGGCTATGGCTTCCTTAGATCGTGTGCTGGTCATTTTAGATCAACAGGAGGAGATGGCCGAAAACAACAATCTTTTGTCAATTAATAATTCTGAAGGAGAAATTGTTTTTGATCAAGTTAAATTTGGTTACACTCCTGATAAAATATTGATGAAAGAGGTAAGTTTTATTGCTAGACCTCGGAAAATGATTGCAATTGTCGGACCAACAGGGGCAGGTAAAACCACATTAGTCAACTTATTAATGAGGTTTTACGAGATTAATGATGGCAAAATAACTTTTGATGGGAAAGATATTACCTCTTTGTCACGAAAAGAATTGCGCTCCATGTTTGGCATGGTGCTACAAAATACTTGGCTATTTGAAGGCTCCGTTGCTGATAACATCGCTTATGGTAAAAAAGATGCCACTCGCCAAGAGGTAGTTGAAGCATCTAAAGTGGCTCAATGCGACCACTTTATTCGAACCTTACCTGATGGCTATGACACGATTATTTCTAGTGAGGGCGGAGCCCTTTCTCAGGGGCAGCAACAGTTATTGACTATTGCACGAGTTATACTGGCCAATCCGCCAGTCGTCATTTTAGATGAAGCCACTTCAAGTGTCGATACGCGTACAGAAGCAGAGATCCAACAGGCAATGAGTGTGGTCACGCAAGGGCGAACAAGTTTTGTTATTGCTCACCGCCTATCAACGATTGAAAAAGCTGATTTAATTTTAGTAATGGAAGCAGGGACGATTGTTGAGCAAGGGAATCACAATGAATTATTGGCTGAGGATGGTCTTTATGCTAAGTTACATCAAAGCCAGTTTAAGGAATAGAAGGTAAAAAAAGAGGCCCTTTGAAAAAAGAAGCTGCTGAAAAACGAAGATATTCCTATCGTTTTCTTCTTTAGAGATAAAATA
>NZ_CAUQJB010000008.1:0-149107 GCF_963518325.1 uncultured Vagococcus sp.
ATTTTATCTCTAAAGAAGAAAACGATAGGAATATCTTCGTTTTTCAGCAGCTTCCTTAACACATCTGAAGGTTTTTTTGATGCCAGCCTATTCACTAGTTCACAAAGAACTCACCCATTACTACGATTGGTAAATGAAACCATCTAGCTCGTCAAAACAGACAACTCCTTTTTGATATTATCCATATCGCGGCCACAAATTGGATAGGAAATTAACAGACTATGGTCCGTCGTATCCATGGGAATATTGGTTAACGTTAAATCCGGCTTTTGCAAATTAGGACTGTCGATAAAGGCTAAATTAAATTGACCTTTGAATTGATCGTATACCCATTCTTTTAAGCGGTTTTCCTGCAACAATGGCAAGTCAGTCTGAATCTCTATTCGAATGGCAGTTTCAAGTCTGGCAGTTAGTTGAGTAATCGACACGACCATAAAATATTTTTGAATTAAAAAGCGTTCTTCTAAAAAAAGATCATTACCACTCATGTGCCATAACCGATTAATAAAAGCCCCTGCTTTTTCGTAATAGTTCATAAAATTCGCCTGAATCTTCTCAGTAAAACTATGACCACAATACTCAAAATCACCTTGTCTATACACTTTAGCAAAGAGATGAATCCGAAAAAGATACAGATAAATCTCGTCATAATCCCCAGGTGTAATTGGACATATTTGACTACTAAATTCACTAATAAATAAATTTGTCGCCCTTATGATATCCGAGTCATTCCTTTTATGACTGTCAATAATAATTCGTTTTAGATGGGGAACTTCATGTATATAAGAAAACATGGAAAGATTAAGAGCCATAAATCGAACTTCTGATTGAGAATAAATGTGAAAGTCCCCAAACATCGTTTCAACAATCTCATTCAGTTCAAAATGACTGCGAGGGATATAAGTTTCCCACGCCCCCTGATAACTAACCTCGTTGCCTCGTCTGTGCCTTAAAATATTAATGCCTAAAATATACGAGATTTCCCGCACTTTTATCATATTAGAATCTAGGTGGAGTGATGTAAACAACCGATTCACCGCCAACTCTAGTTTGAAAGGATCTAGCTGATGAAAATAAAAGGGCCATTCCCCTGAATTGTATAACATCCAGGTAACACTATAAATAACCCCTCTGACTTGCGATTCTTCTCCCTTAAGACAAAAACCACTAATCGACGCTTTTAAACCTACTGGTTCTAAAAAATTCCCAATTTTTTCAAATGATTGTTTGATCGCATAAGTACAGATGATTCTTTTCTGAGAATATTCTTGAATAGACTCATATCGTTCAAATAAGAGATCAATAAGTAACTGAAACGTATGATCTTGTTCGTAGATATACGTATTTAATTGCTTATGACTGGCATTTCTCGCAATTAGTAATTTAATGCCTTTATTTTTTCTCATTTCTAGAACAAACTGTTCTTGATTTTCCCCATTAAACTCGCAGATAGTGTCCTCAAGTGAAAGAACATAACGCTGAAGACTCCTTTCTACCAAGCCAACCTCTTGGCTTAATTCTTGAATCGAAAACCATCTTTCCTCTTTTGCAATAATTTCTATTATTTGAATCAGTATTTGATTTTTATTCGTTAATAGTTGCTGTAATTGATGATGCATCAAAATCTCCTCCAATTATTTATATCAGTGTCACTATAGCTCTAAGAAACCTGTCTCTATACTAAAAGAGCAGAAATTAGACAGCTTAACGCTAACACTGAATTTATTCGATTAACATTTAGATAAACACCTTTTCTCACTATTACAACCTATCACCTATAACGATTCGAAGTATATCACTTTGTGAAATGTTTCTCAACTAAAAAAGCACTGAATGATAAAAAACACCTAAAAAAATACCGTTTTAAAAAAAGTGAAACCTGCCACTATATAACTGCATCACATTAAGAATAATAGACTAAAGCGCTACATCACTACGATAAGCAAGAAAAAAAAATTATCAATATCAAATAACCTCCCTAACTAACACTACTACGAATAAAAAGTAAACAAACTCCTTTTTTCCTTATATAACTATTAGTAATACGGATTATAAAAAATAGATATTGGAAAAAAGACGGAATTAGGGTTATATTACAAAGTGTGATGGAGCATATGCAACTTGCTAGATTCATAATTAACCTTATAACCTATAACATATTTCTCACCTTTCCATTGCTCGTTTTTTAACAAAGACAAACAAAAAACTCTACCTCTAGCCGCTTTTTGGACAAAAACGGCTAGAAGTAGATAAAAAAACGCCACAGACTTACTCACCTTAAGCACTGAAGGAAATTAGCTTCACAAACATTTGACATAAATTGAACTCCAAAAGGAGGGGATTTAATCACCTGTTTAATATTTCTTAAACTCCGTCGAAAAATACTTGATAAAAAACGTTTCAACATAGTCGATGATGGCGTTGTGATAAGAATGATCAAGCCGACAGATTCTAACCGTCCATGTAAACTTTGGCTCTAAATAACGACAAACCAGCTCATCTCCAGCATAATAATCAATAATCGGAGCTGGTAGTAGCGTTACCATATCAAGATTCTCACAGATGCTCACAAGTAAATCCCAGGAGCCCGATTGGAAAAAAATATTAGGGGTCACATTATTAAGGGCGAATCCTTTGATAATTTGATGATGCAACATAAAGGTATCGTTAAGAATAACCAACCGCTCCTCGGCTAGATCCTCGTATGTTAAAAATGATTTTTTTTCAGCTAGACGATGATGTTTATTAATAACAATAGCTATCTCATCTTCTAAGACTTTTTTGTGTTGAATATTAGGAATCGAAATAGTATCAATTAAAAAAGCAATATCAATTTCCCGTAACAACAACATTTTTTGAAGTTCCGACGCACCAGCTTCCACAATTTCAAGCTCGATATCAGGATTTTCAATAATAAACTTAGGAATAGCTTGACGAAATAAGACGGTTAGAATCACCGGTGGGATTCCCACCTTCACTTTACCAGTAAGTTCACTCTTTTTTAGTCGTAAATCTCTCATTAACTTACGATAATTTTCAGTCACCTTAAGGGCATTTTGATAAAATTCTTTGCCTATAGTCGAAAGATCAACTAATCGTCCTTTCGAGTGTACAAAGAGTTTAACCCCCTCTTCCTCTTCAAAATCTTTAATGAATTTTGTCAGCCCTGGCTGAGAAACATGTAATATCTTAGATGCTTTGGATAAATTATAATTACTTTCAACAATCGTGATAAAGTATTCTAACTGCTTAATATTCATAATCGCCTCCTTATGTCTCGAAAATGGCTTGTATTTGGCCTCAATGCCATTGTAACTAAATAGCCGACAAATAGGAAGTTGAATGCACCTCGTTGCATAAGGTCTACCGGAAAAGCTATCTTTTTATTCAATAAGGTGTTTAGTTAGTCACCTATTACCATAGATTTCACGAATTAGCCGAAACTTTCTAAAACATTAATACTGAGTATTGAAAAATAAAAATCCAGCTCATTCACTACCTAACATCTCTTTTTGCTAATAGTTCGGCGACGTAAGGGTACCTTATGCTGCTTCAAGTGACTGTATAAGGTTGCTTTAGAAATACCACACGTCTCAATAATTTCAGAAATAGCCATATCAGATGTTTTATAAAGTTGAATCGCCTGATTCACTTCTGCCGTTAAAAGCGGACGCCCTAGTTGTATTCCCTTTGATTTAGCCGCTGCAATGCCTGAATTTATTCTTTCTCGAATTAACTCAGCCTCCATCTCGGCAAATGCACTCATAATAGTAAAGATTAGCTTCCCCATTGGAGTTGAGGTATCAATATGATTACTGATACTGACAAAGTGTATGCCTTTTTTATGAAACAGCTCAAGCATCTTCAACATGTGCTGCGTCCCTCTTGCTAGTCGATCTAATTTGTAAATTACCAGTGTATCTCCCATTTTCAGTTCTCTCAATAGCCTGTTCAATATCTGTCGCTCTTTAATACGACCACTCTGACATTCCGTATAAATCTTATCAACCCCGTATTTTTTCAACGCTTCAATTTGTGAATCGAATTTCTGATGGCTGGTGCTAACCCGCGCATATCCTATAATAGCCATAATTAACCTCCTAAAAATACCGCCGCTCACGGCTAATCATTTGTGCGATTTCTTTAACACATGGTTTTTTGATTACTTTGACAGTTTAACATGATAAATTAACTTATATTTCTTGAATTATGGCAAAAAAAGTGGTCAACCTCCATAATACGAAGGTCTAAATGAACGAATCAAAAAAGTATTAACATCAGAGCCTCATATAGTATAATCAGTTAATATATCTTACTAGATAGCTCCTGTTAACTAATCACACTAGACCAATGGAACTACCTGTTCGAATTATTTTACGAGGATGTATATTTAAAGATTCTTACCGTGATTAAGGAGAGGATAACATGTTTTTAGAACCCAAGCACCTTGCTAAGTTAGCTATTTTCAAATCCTTATTATTTTCTGAAGAGCCAGTTTTGATCAGCTCCATAGCCACAGACTTAGGGATCTCCCGAAAAACCTTGCTACGTTATTTAGATCAGTTAATAGCGGATATCCTCCACTATTTTCCCGATTTTGACTTAAGATTTAAAATCAATCACGGAAAAATAATCATTTTCACCATAGAAGAAGAAACTGCCCTTTATCTTCTAAGCTACATGCGCCTTTCCTATATAGAAGAAACAAAGGAATTTAAAATGATTCATCTACTCTTGGATCGAAAAATAAAAAATGTGACCACCTTAGGAAAGGAACTACACCAAAGCCCTTCCAGCGTATATCTCACCCTAAAGAAAGTCACTTATTTACTCGATCATTTTGATATCCAATTGGATTTTTCGACTCACAACCGTATTTCCAACTTTGTTTACGAAGAAAAAAAATTACGCCTATTTGCCTATTACTTCTATTGGTTAACCTACGGAGGTATTAAATGGCCAACAGATTGGAAAGAAAATCATTGGGCTCAACCCCTTTTAGGTAAAACTCAAAAACACTTAATTTCGCAACTAGTCCCATCCAAACAAAACCAACTCCATTATATCGGCATGATTTGGTATCGCCGGCTACTATTGCGAATACAACCCATTCAAATGGACGAGCCCTATAGGACTATTATCGCCACAATGACAAGTATTCACGATCTTACAGAAACATACTTGTCCCTACCTTTAGGTATTGACACAACCTATCAAGAAGATGAACACCTCTTCATAAATATTTTTTTACGTCATTTAGTTGGAGACATTGATACAGCAACACAACAAATAGAAATGATGGCGCAGTTAGTAACACTTGATAATCCAATTAGTAACTTTTGCCAATCCCTTTTAAGCAATCTGATAAAAGAGTTTTCCCTCATCAGTTCAGAAGAAACACACGCTTTTTTCTTTTATCATTTAATCTTGTTTTTTATCTATATTCAATACTATGACATCAATCTACCCAGTTCTTTTTTTTCCGAAATCGTCTTTGAAAAACAACCGCCCAGAGCAGAACTAAACACTCAAATTAGGTATTTTTTAACTGATTTTTTTATTAAAGATCCCTTAGGAGAGACCTTTAAATTAACTGATTTCTATTTAAATCTGTTAGTCTCCCAGATTTACACGTATATTGATATGTCTACCGCTCACCCCTTAAGAATTGCTACTCAATTTTCTAAAAATGCCCTGGGCGAAGAACTTATCAAGCAACGACTTAGAAAAGTCTACACATCTCAGGTAGTGGTCTTCACTAAAGATTATCAACAAGCTGATTTAGTTATTTCAGAAAGTTATGAAGGCTTAAAAAAAGAGAAAGACTATTTTTACATAGATTCTCTGACAGATAACGCCGCTTGGTCTCGGCTCTTTAATTATATTCAAGAACGAATTTTAGACCGTAATTTTTAAAACGCCTCATCACTCTGGTCCAATGGGTCAACTTTTCAAAAATAGCAAGCGTTCTTCACTAAAAAAAGGGTTATTAAGATACAACACTGGCTTTCCACATAAAGGAGCGCCAGTTAACTTAAAATGGAAAAAAGAATCAATGTTTTGTCTGCCAAACATCCCACTGATTCCTTTTTTTGTATAAGTCACGACTAATTTAGTTGGGGTATCAATCATTACCTTAAACAGCTCATTGTCCTGAAAGAGTGGCTCAATCGTATCTCGATTAACTTCCTGAGAAACTAATTCTACACTTCCTGAGATATCCGTTCCCTCATAAATTTGACTAAAACGAGTCTGCCATCGCCCCTGATAGCACATCGTGTAGCCAGCAATCCCTTGGTAATTAGGGATTGTCAATTGCCATCTGTCATTTTCACTTCGCAATCTCATCTGCCCCTCCTTATATTCCCAACTACCAGTCACCTTTTGGCTTAGGGGCCAAATACTATATAATCCCAAGTCTAAAATCAATAAAAGAACCAAAATAACTCCTACTAAGATACGCTTCATCCTTATCACCCCACTAGCATGTTCTGTTACATCCCCCTTAATGCCTTTTTCTTCGATGACCATGCCCGCCCTTTTTTCTTTTATCGATGACTCGTTTACTCTTTTTTTGTTGCCCCTGTTTTTTTCTTAAGACCACTAAACAAATAAGTAAACTTATCACGCTCAACACTAGCACTACTCCCGCCATAATAATATAAGGTAAATAATTCTTTTCAAGATCAATAGCACGCTTATTTAAATTTTTCGCCTCTTTGGCAGAAATGGAAAACTCCTGTTCAAGGTTCCACTCATCACCAGTCTCTTCTGACTTTGCCTTTAATTTATAGAGATAAGTCCCTGCTTCAAATTCTTGATTATCCCAGCTAACAGGAAAATCAAAACGCGTATTTGGCGCAACCCGATACCCCTCGACCTTATTCTCATGTAGCACAGTCTCTTGGCCTTTTTTCATTACTTGACCGTGGTAGCTAACCTTATCAATAATCGTTGGAGTAGGATTAGCCAAGGTTGCCTTTACTGAATTTCGCCCCACAACCTGACTAGCCTGAACACTTTTCAACACAAGATCAGATGATGGCAATTCATCCTGTTCCTGCAAACGAATGGCAATCGTATAAGCGAAAGTATTACTGACACTAAACCCTTCATTTGGTTGCTTTTTCTGTTGTTCCTCAGCTGGAGAACTTTTGACTCGAATCCCCCCTAAAATAATGCCTGCAAAGGGCTCTTTAGGCAGTCTCAATTTAATGGCAACCTTCCCTTCCCCTTTGGCTGGTACACTAATCGTATCAACAGTTGAAGCTATATCTGTAATCGAAACTTTCATCGACTCATCTCTGTCGGTGTTCTTTAATGTATAAATAAAGCCGCCACTTTCACTTGTGGCTGCCGGATTGATTTCAACCTTAGTAGTGATTCCTTGATCACTCTTATTATAGACCATTAAAATTAACTCTTGTTCGGTTCCTGGGACAACCTTCAAATCATAAAAGCCTGAGCTAGCAGATACTTGATTGGTCGGTAATTCTGGTTTTACGGTAAAAGCCACTTCTTCCGCATAAACCTGTCTGCCGAACACGAACAAAAAGGTCCCGCAGATGAACAGCAGCCACTTCTTTACTTGATATCTTTTCATAGTTTGTTTCTCCTTCAAGACAAAATAGAGAAAATTCCCGGATTAACTCCGAGAATTCTCAGGTAATTTATGGTTCAATGGTTAATGTCCATGTCAAACTTGTACTATATGCTTTGGCACGAGCAGTGTCAACACTTGGAACTGACAATTTCACATCAGTGTTTTTATCTGCTAAAGAGGGCGCACCGGCTGCTTTTGAACCGTAGTCCTCACTATCATAGCCCTTCTTAAAGACCACCGATGAAATGGTTCCGTGAGTCGACGTTGCATCAGCTTGCCCCCCTTTGGAAGTCAAAATCGATAAACTCCCCCCATCTTTGCCCTTTACTGGAATTGTTGCATAGCCAGCTGTCATGACCGGTCCTGTGACCAGTGCCGTTACGTCTTTTAAGTTATTTGTCAGTGTCGGATTGTGAAGATGAATTCGTGATAAAACCAATTCATGGCCTTGTTCTGTCGGTGCTTTAAAGAGACTGTCCTGCTCCACATTGATCCGCCAATTAGTTCCCACATCTCCAGAAAAATCACCAACCTCAACAAAATGAGGAATCGCATAGGAAACGGTATTCTCGCCCTCCTGATAGTTTTCAAAGATCGCGTCAAAGGTTCCCCCTGCCTTTAACGCATTTTGACCAAAATTAAAGTTTGGAACATGCAGTAACTGAACGCCCTCAGTTTGAGTCTGCTCTCCCCCAATTACAATACCATCATCAGTTCCAGGTTTTATGACATCACCGATCTCAGTTGGCACAGTAAAAGAAGCATGTCCTGTCGTTTTAACCCCAGCCTCAACGGTGGTTGCAGCAAGAGTTACAGCTAAGCAACTAGCAACTATTGCTTTCATCCAATTATTAGATATCATCCAGCTTAAGGTTCCACTGTTAGTGTCCAAGTTAGATTCGCAACATAAGCTTTTGCTTGAGATTGATCTGCAGCTGGAACATTCAATTTCACACCCTCGTATTTTTCAGCTGTTGGTGTTTTCACTACTGAATAATCAGCCGCCAGATAACTGTCTTTAAATACAGCAGAACTATAAGAATTTAGCGTAAATCCAGCTGTCTTATTAGACAGAACAGCAAGAGAATCTGCGTTACCAACTGGAATCTCTGAGTAAGTGCCAAAAACATCAGTACTCCCTAATGCTGCACCCGATAACTTCCCACTCAACTCTTGGTTAGTATGAGCGCTACTTGTTAACGTATTGCCATAAATTCTAATTCGTGAATTGGTTAAGGTCTTTGGTTTGTCCCCTGCAGTTTTAAAGGCCTCGTCTTGACTAACCGATAATTTCCAAGTGGTTAAGTCATTTCCGGAAACATCAGCGACTTGGACAGAATGAGGCATGTGGAAAGTATCCGCGCCCTGATTTTTCGTACGTTTCTCCAATTGAGCCTGATATTCAGCTGTTTTTAAATCCGTTTTATTATCTGCCCCAAAACTAAAATTGGGTAAATGAGTCACATAAACACCATTTGATTCCGGTAAGGGTTTTGGTTTAGATGGATCTTTTGGATCCGGATCCGGATCTATTTGTTCAGGATCTTTAGGACCTTCTTCTGGTTTCCCCGGAGTTGGACGAGAACCTGTTAAAAATTCAGCATCAGCTGTTGTACTACCTTTACTTTCTGCGGCCAGTGCTACGCCACTTAAACCACCTAACACTAATGCACTAATTGTTACACTCGTTAATAATTTTGTTTTCATTTTTCTTCCTGCTTTCTTGTACCATTATTTTATGATTTTCTTAACTGACAATAGCCACCTGTTACGCTTAGTATCAGCATAACCAAGCCAGCTAATTGAAAAGACTGCTGCTGTTCACTCGTTTGTGGTAAACGAATAGGTTGTTGTTCTTCCTCATGAGTTCCTTGACTAAAGCCAATAGTTCCCTGAGTTTTTCCTTCTGTCTGAGCTGCTGCGACCGGTGAACAAAGGAAACAGATCAGTATCAATAAACAAATTATCTTTTTTTTTTCCATGTCAGGCATCTCCTCCTTTGTTCTATGGCCCTTGAATGAGTTCCCACGTTATCTCAGCTTGATAGGTTCCCTTACTCACGCCACTCCCCTTTGGCACTTCTAAACGCAATTCATTATTAGACTCGTCCGATAACTTTATCTCGTATGTTTTTGCCGGGTTTGCAGTGTTACTACGATAGATTTCATTCCCTGTCGTTGAAATTTCTCTTTCCATTGTGCCATCATTATAAATTAACTTGGCCCTGTTCAATGTTCTGCCATCAGCTTGTTTAAACGGCACTGATAGCACGCCAACAATTTGAAACTGCCCTCGCTTAAACCCTTCTGCCGGTGTATTCTGCGCCCGAAAATCCTGAACAGTTAACTTAAATGGCACGTTTCCCTCATAAGGAAGACTCTGATCTAGAGGTCCAATCAGTCCTGGTTTAAAGAGCATTTCCTTTGTGACATCCACTAAACTGATCAGCCCTTTAAAAGTAAAGACGATAGTAGTCTCATTCACTTCAATTAGCTGCTCGTTTGCTGGTGAATGAGTTAGCTCATACCCCTGGTTTTTGAGAGCTGCCAACCTTAATTGCAAATCAGCCATATTACTTAATTCCACTTTGTCATTAATAACCACTGGAATGCTTAAAGGTGCCGCCAAGTCTTCACCATCTTCATCCCGAAAGCTTATTGTGAGACTAGCCCCAGCTTTTGGTTTTAAGACAATAGTTTCACCTAATGAACTCAGCCCTTCATTATCATGAGCATAAAAAGTTATTTTGTGGTTGCCGATGGGTATTTCTGAGCTTGGAATCTGATAGCTAAAAGGCTGCCAAGTTCCCGGTTGTAAATTAGGGAAAACTTTGGCCAGTTTCAATCCCTGGTCATCCACTTTGTATAGTATTAAGACAGAAGAACTATCGTCTTTCCAAATACCCACAACCGAATAATCCTTTCCATCTGAAACCCCCTCTTTCACGGCTAACTTGAGATTTGGCGCCAAATTTCCACCCTCAGCCTCTACTTTTTGATAGACATAAATAACGTCTTGATTGAGCTTGCCATAAGTACCTTTACCATTAAGAGGTTGCTCAGTTAATTGATAGCTATCTATCACTGCTTCTGAAGATTGATAGCTTGCTCCTAATACGCCCGACAAAGTCTCCTCGGGAGCTAACACCTCGCCATTCCCCCCAACATGCTTAACTGTAACGGTCTGAAGTTGAATACGACCAACAGTTTCATTGCTCAACAATTCAAGAGTTTCTCCCGTCTTTTTTATCCCAATAAAAACCGTTGCTTTATTTGGGAACCATAATTCTCTCCCCGTTTGATCCATAAAAGGTTGAATCTCTTTCCCACTAAGATGTGTTTGAATATCCATACGATAAGTAGTGTTATAAAATAGGCTATTAGCCAGATAAGTTGGATTGGCTAGGACAAATACATTTTGCCCAGATTGAGTAATATTAAACATATAGTCTACAAGAGTTCCTGATTGATTATACATATGAACACTGTCAATCGTTAAAACAGACGGTAATGCGTCTTTAATAGCAAAATTAGTTAAAGCAGTTTCAGTTGAGAAAGCTGGTACTTGCTGGCTGATGGAATAGAGGATCCTAGTATCATCTAAAATACCATCTGCATCGGCCTGCTTCAGTGGATTGGTGTATTCAGTTTCCCTTTCTGCCTCATAAACAAATATCACATCAGAGTTTACCCGGTCGATCATACCAATTCGATTAGTTGGTTCCTTTGTTAACTTATAACCAGTAATAGTTTTTGGCTGAGCTTGGTAAATAGTCCCAATGTCACCTGTTAGTATCTCCATCGGCGCTAATTCCACTCCATTACCATTCTTGTGAAAGACTCGAACGGATCCCTGATTTTCTAAAGGTTTATCCATCTGCTCATAAAGATAAGTCACACTCGGAGTCTGGATAGCGAAAAGTCCAATCGCATTACTAGGTGCCTTAAGTAATTTATACCCAGGAATCGTCTTAGGCTGTGATTGATAGATCGTGCCAATTAACCCATGGAGTTGGACCTTTTCGGCAATCTCGATTCCTGATTCATTTTTGTGAAAAACATCTACCGTTGCTAAGTTATTCGGAGGCTCTACCTCTTCAACATAATCAAACTCTTCAAACTCCTGATAGCCAAAAAACAATCCCGTTCGAAAACAACTATAAGTTATCAGCAGATGACTGGCATTTTCATAAGCAACAGAAACCCACGCTCGTCGGTCTGTCTCAGAGACATCCTTACTATTTTGAGCTCGAATAATCGTCTTCTCTGGAGTAGAGGAACTATCAGTATTAAGAATCGTATCACTTAGAGCATAAATACTATCTACTCGGCTCCCAACGGGTTCAATAACAATCATTTCACTATTGTCCACATCACCAATGGTTAAATTACCTGACATCATTACCGGTTGTTTGGTTTGAGAATCAAGAAATTCTAGTTTAAATAAAGGATCAGAAGACCCTGTATCAGACACCGTTAATAAGGCATACTTGGTTGTCGTGTCATTTTTATCCAATCCCACAAAAAATGTATCTAGAAAATTAACCTGAGGATGAATAGATACTGGCGTAAAACGAACATCAATGGAGCGTCCATTCATAATGCCCATATTGGTCGCTATGATATACGGTTTATTAGCGGCAATAATCTCTTTATTAATGGTTGCTCTTTTTCCATCGTTTGGAATTTCCTTTCCATTATGATACACGCTGACTTTTGTCTGCGCCGTCGCCCTAGGCTGAAAGCCAAATTTACTGGCAATTGGTGTATTGACCCCTGTGTATATGGGCTTATACAAATCAGAACTTTGCAGCGAATAAATAGCTCGAGTACTAGCACGTAACTCTTGCCCAAACGCTACCAATTCATCCCCATATATTTTGAAAGGTAATAAAAATAACAACAAGCTGCTCACAATGTAGAAGAAGACAATCTTTTTTTTCATGGATATTCTCCCCTGTCTTTACCCTCTTATGCGGCTGTCTACTTGTTTAGTAAGACGAGTATACTTGTGAACTGTCCCCAAAGATACTTGACACTTATCTGCAATACTTCTTAGGGATTGGCGTTCATGAACAAAAAGATGCTGAATCTCTTTCACAATTTCTGCATCTATCGTCGGCCGTCCAATCTCTTTCCCCATAGAACGAGCCTTATCCAAACTTTTACGGATGCAATAACTGGCATTCTTCTCATCAGTATTTAAAATGAGCTGACACACTTTAAAAAATTGATGGTCAACCTCCGTGTCAACGTCATCCTTAATACTTTGAAGATGCAAACCGTGTTGCTCAAGATACAATAAAAAGACTTTTAGTTTTTTTAATCCCGTTCCAAATACTTGCAAATTATACATAATAATCTTATCACCCGCTGACATGCGACTCATTAACCCCGTTAATTTTTTATAGGTTGTCGTTTCACCACTTTCAATGATGACTTCCTCACAATTGCATTTCAATACTTCCTGTAACTGGATGACTTCCTTAATCGGATATCCCTCACGCACATAACCATACCGCACCATATCCGTTTCCTCCTTTCGGCTTTATTTCGCTAGAACAGACCACTGATGAAGTCTAATAATCTAAAGTTTGTTAGAACAGTGAAATAATTTGATTTCTCATACAAACAAAAAAGAGAAACCCCAGTTAATCGGGATTTCTCCTTTGAGAAACAAGACTCATCTCACTTAAAAATGAAGTAAAAAAATCATTAGTATAATTGACTAACAAGGATTTGTCAATATCTTTTTAACCATTAATAATAAAACAAAAAAACCGCCTTAGACTGGCCATTATTCTGACCTATCTAAGGAGATTCACTAAAGAAAAGAGTGGTTAACTTTACACTTATTGAAAGGAAGTGAGGATTATGACAACGATTGGCTATATGCGCGTTAGCACCCTGCATCAAAAATTTGATTCGCAGAAAAAAGCACTGGATCGTTACGGCGTTGATCTTATTTTTCAAGAATACGAAAGCGGTCGAAAACAAGAAAGAACCCAATTAAATGAAGCATTAAAAAAATTAAAACCAGGGGATACCTTTGTCATCTATAAATTAGATCGGCTAGCCCGCAATACTAAACAACTCTTGCAACTAGCTGATTTCTTCGAGTCACAACAGATTAATTTTGTCAGTATCGAAAATAATATCGATACCTCAACTGCCATGGGCCGCTTTTTCTTTACAGTAATGGGAGCATTTGCCGAAATGGAGGCCGAACTTATTCGCGAACGTGTCATGGCTGGTTTAGAGGCCGCTCGAGATAACGGAAAAACCCTCGGCAGACCCAGTCGAACAAAAGCCGTCACCAAAGCGATGAAACTCTATCAGGAAACAGAGCTCCCAGTCTCCTTAATCGCCCGCAGATGTCGCCTATCAATCCCGACAGTCTATAATCACCTACAAAAACAAGGCATTCCAAAAAGGAGAGACGTCAAAAAATAATAAAAAAATACCGCCAAATCAAGTAAACATACACCTTAATTTGGCGGCATTAAATTTATTTTTACATTTTGTCTCAGCCATTAACAGGCAAGACTTTTTCTTGTTACCCTTTCAATTCTCCCGACTCCGAATCCTCTTCTTTCTGATCCATCAATAGAAGAAGTAGGGCCGCTTGTTGTTCAGCCACCTCAACTAAGCGCTCATTTAGCTCAATCTGACGACTTGCCTTTGTACGACTAAGACGAGTTTTGGCTTGCTGATACACCTTCAAATGAGTGATTCCTTCCATGACATGCCCAACTAAAATAACCATCACAGCTAGGACACCACAACCAATCAACCAATTTTTAAGGACAAGCAATGATTGCCAAGTACTGTCTATTAACTGCGGAATCCCCGCAATAGCCTTAGTTTTATTAATAAACCCCTTTATTTGTCCAATTAAATCCAATCCGCTTGGAATCAGGCTGTCTAGAGATAAATCAGTCTGTCGAACTAACTCTTGAAGATAATCTCGGATACCAGCCAATTCATTCACACTTAAACGAGACAAACGCTGATTAATCGTTTCATAAGTATGATAGGTGTTCAGGGACATTTTAGTTAAAATAATCACCATAGATATCACTAAAAATAAATAACCTAGACCAACAAGTTTATCACTGAGACGCCAGCCATCTCGTTTCCTTAAAGCCCAAAACAAATAACCGATAACAGCCAATCCTAATATAATAATCACTAGTTCAACAATTATCAGAATCACCATATCATTTCCCATCAACTTGAACTGCCTTGTTAAACTTGTCAACCAATCATCGGAGGAGAAAAAAACAATAATACTGCCCACATTTAATTTAAAATACCTCGCAACAATCTTTTCAAAAAAAGCCTGTTGATTTATCACCATTGTAAACACTATCAGCAAATAACCAAGACTACTCAGGTGAAGGGCTGTGCGCCACTTCCCCACTTTTTTCATTTCCCCAACATCCATTCGTTTACCTACTTTCCAAGTCCGACATTATTCATTGTTATATGGTTAGTTTAGCTTTAAATCCTTCATTTAGCAAAAATAAGAGCCTTATCACCTTAATTGTTAGACTAACACAGTTAATTTAGTGATATAGCTCTTACTAGCAAACAGATTATTAGGCAACGCAATGAGAATATTCGGAGGGACAGTTATGATATAAAAAAAACTTATGACTAAAAATCCTGCCATTCATTCTTCCTTTTTTCTCTCAAGTTGTTCCTCTTCAAATATTTTAACATTTTTATCAATGCTGGCTACATATTCAGATCGTTTCGAGCCTTCTTGGTCATATCATTCCGGCGGTACAAATCTAATTCCATGCTCAGGTATTATTCATAAAATTTGTCTTGCTCGGCTATTTCAGTTACGCCAATCAGTGTATCAATCACCTCTTTAATCATAACGGATTCACCTACAAAATAAAATTTATTGCCACATTTAGTCTGAGTCTTAACTGTACCATCCGCACTACTGACAGTCCGCTATCAGGTGACAATGCTTCAATCGACGAGGTAGTCGCACCCCTAAACCACGTGGGCTTATTAGACAATCCTGTGCCCTTATTTAACTTAACCGTTCCTTTACATTTTCTTCTAATAGATTGGACTGACACCACCCTTCACATTAAAACTGAAAATCAACAATTAACAGGAAAAGAACATTCAATTGGTGTGATGGTAAATAGTCCTAATTTAGAATGTCATTTATAACCTCTTAATTCATTCGTTGGAATTCGGCCACATAATTTACCGCCTCAACCATTAGGCCAGCTGACATTACAAGCTTTCGCTCAAAACTCAGGAAGCTTACCACTCCCTAGCCGTTAAGTGTCCACTAATTCCTTTATCCAGGTCACCTTCTAATTTATCAATCTACGAGAATAATCGAGTCTATATAATTTCCTTGGAAGAAGAGCAAACCTAGCTTTTCACCAAAAAAACTGCCAGGCTCCTCCGATTAACCACTAAAATCAAAAGAAAAAAGATCCCATTTAATAAAAAACCATTTGTCATATCCAGAGTCACAACTGTTACCTGAATCCCAATGATTGCTAAGGTCTTAAACAACGAAGAGTGATAGAGCAATCGGCACCACTTTTTAGTGTCCTTAACACGATAAAGCCACACCGTCAACATGGTGAAACAATGGGCGATGGCCGCTCCTATCATGCCGATAGACGGCACTAATATCAGTGACAGCAATACAGATGTTATTGCACCGATAAAAGTAGAGACAAACATCCCTACGTTTCTTTTTGAGGCACTGTAAATCGTGCCAATAAAGGAAGCAAAACAAGAAAAAACAACACCAACCAATAAGATTGGCACATACTGCCAAGCCTCATAGAAATTTTCTCCAATAAATACAGCCATTATTGGCTTAATCAACATGACAATGAGTGAAAGCAAACTTAGTAGACCAAAACTCACATATTGAAAGACGGATGAAAAATAATCGCTGATGTTCTTTTCTGAAAAGACCTCAATGGCTGAAATTTGCCAAGCCTGAAAGAAAAAAAGATAAAAAGTTTCAAGTATCATCGGTAATTTATAGGCAATAGCAAAAATACCACTAGCTGACTCCCCTACTAGGTAATAAACAAGCAATCGATTCGAGACATTGATTAGCCACATTAGAGTCGCATTTAAAATCAACGGAAATGAGTAGGTCAATAACATCTTTAACAATTCCACATTATAATTCTTCGAATTAAATAACCCTTTTATCGGGCAAAAAAAAAGGAAAAATAAAACCGATACTAAATAAGATCCTACCCAAGCGATCATGTAACCAATCAGTCCTAGATCCAACCTGACCATACAAATAATATTGCCCACAGCGAGAATAATCCCCATCAAAAACCCATTAAACGAATAGATTTTGACCAAGCCTATTCCTCTAATAAACTGGCCAAGAAAATTTTGAATCACTTGAACCACCACGATAATGCTCGTAAATAATACCAATTGATTAGAAGTCTGTTGATAGGTAAACCAGGAAATAACGATCACAATCTGACACATGAATACATTAACAATCAGACCTGTGGCAAATAATTTTTCCGTCTCTAAGCCTTTTTCTAAAGTGAACCGCAAAATGCCTTCATATAAACACAAACTAGTCACAGGGAGTAATAAATTAGCAAACATTGTGACCAAATCCACATTGCCATATTCGACTGTCGTTAAATAACCTGTATATAACGGCAGCAACAAAAAGCCAATCAGTTTACTGCCGATATTTCCCATTCCAAAAATAATGGTATTTGTGACTAATTTTTTGACCGGTTGATTCATCATATCCTACTGCCCCCTTCTATCAAAGGCCTCCCTCGGATTGAGTCCCCTTGATTTGGAAAGAGGAGTCCCGTCACCAAAATTAGCGAATAATTAATAAAAATATTTGGTACTAGAACCTCTGTTGTGCCATAAACTAACATAATGATAATCAACAACACTTCCTTATACTGGTGATTTTGACACATCCTTCTCAAAAGAATAAAATAAAGACTCATAATCAGCACCGTAAAAATTAAGCCATAATTAATTAGCATCAACACATAACTATTGTCGATCATTTTAAAGTCTGTTTGTAAACTTGAGGACATTTTCCAGTTTGACAATTCCACAGGCTGCCCCCATAATTTAATCGAGTATTTAGTTAAATAATAATGAGATAAACTAATCCGTTGCTGCATGGCCTTGTCCAATAGATTTAACCAATTATCCGCGTCATATTGATACATAAACGAGAAAAAGAGGTTACTACTTATATAAACCATCATCAAATAAGGAACAAGGGGATTAAACATATATCTTTCCATCCATTTCCTAACTTCCGGTATCAAACAGAAGATAAAAAGCAATAATAACAAGGTTCCCGTTCGTGATTTAGTAATATTATAAACCAGTCCAATCATACCAAGACTAATCCAAAACCCCCGCCTAGTTAATTTATGAACAAAAAAATAACTGGTAACAGCAACAAAACAATAAACAAACAGCGTATTGGCATGGAAAAAACCTAAAGCATACCTATATTCCTGATAACCAATCCCAAACAGAGACCGATTAACCACACTTACCACATTCTCTCTAATTCCCATCATCATTAAGTAGAAACTTAATATCATGACAATCAGGCTACTGATACAAATCGTATGACATAATTTTTCCATTGAAGTGTCCTTTAAACAAAAAACAATTAGGACGAAAAGCACAGGTTGTTGTTTACCAGAAAATAAGTAAACAATGCAGCAAAGAACCATCAAGAAAAATGCTAACAGCCATTGTTTGACCGAATAATAGGTATGGTAAATTTTCAGAAAAAAAACAGCCCCGCTAGCAATTAAAAGGACTAGTTCCAGTTCCACAAAGCCGGCACCACTCCACTCCATGCCCCTCAAAATAAATAACACAGCAAAGAAGAGGTAAGCAAATACTGAATGATCTATTTGTTCCTCTGCCATCTTTTATCCCCCTGAGTGTGGTCCCATACAATCTCACCATATAGTTTTGCCAGCCCTTTAACATTGCGATCAGCATCAAAAGGACTGTTCTTTACTTTTATCTGACCCTTTTTCCGTGACTCTAGCTTGCAAGTCTCTTGATGAATTAGCCTTGCCCATTCTTTCAAACTATCCTCAATCGGTAAAAAAAAGACATCCTGACTTATTTTGACAATTGAAGGAATACGGTTTGAAGCATAACAAGGCAGACCTGCGCATTGAGCCTCCAATAATGCTGTTCCAAAAGATTCAAATAACGACGGCATAACAAAAATATCCGCGACGTCGTAATAATCGGCTGGATTAGTTAGTTGCCCTAGATAGGTCACATGGTGATTGACACCTAAGCGCTCACCGTATTCAACTACCGATTCAGCCAGCTCCCCATCACCAATTAAAATCAACCGGACATTTGAGCTGGTTTTAAGCAACGCTCCTAATAAATCCAGTAAAAAAAAATGATTTTTTGCCGGCGTAAAATTTCCCACATGGAGTAATACTTTTTGATCCTCTAGCTGCATTTTACTTCGCAGTTCCTGCCGTTTAATCGGCTTAAATCTAAAATCAGCACCCTCAATAAAATTGGAGATAACCCTATAAGCATCCCCCTGACAAATAAATTTCCCCGCCTCATGACTGCAGGCAAAAATCTGATCACACGAGGCCCCTAAAAGTTTTTTTGCCACCTTGTGAAACAAAGGATGGTCTGAATGAACGGCATGCCCATGGGCAATTATTTTAATCCGTTTACCTGACAATTTTGCTGAAAGAGTTTCTACCAACATGGTGGCACTATTTCCATGAATATGAATAAGCTCATAATTTCCCTGGCGAATGATTCCGATCAACTCTCTACAATAAGAAAAAAGATTCTTTTTCCTCCTTGAAAGAATGAAAAAGTGACTTCCTTCTAACTGACTTTTTGAGGAGTCAGCGATTGTCTCATTAACAACAAAATCAATGATAAAATTGGTCTGATTCAAGCGACGACAGTAAGCTAGTATATGTTTGGAAATACCATTATTATCGAATGCCACGGTGTTAACCACCAAAACCCTCATATGTGCCACCTATATTCCCTCAATTAAGTAACTTAATTGATTATTAAAATTCATTGTATTTGACTGATATCTTTGCTGATTACAACAATCTTCCTCAAAGTTAACGATGGAATTAGCCAGGTCGTCAATTTGCTCAACCAATAAAAAGCTATGATAAGTTTCATTAAATTTTTGACAAAATCTTAACTGATGATCATTAACATGTTCATTGTATTGGAACTGTCGTGGCACCACAATCGGAATTTTATTTTCATTTAAAATCTCCATAATCGTCGAAGGCCCACCATGACAAATTACAATTCGAGCTTTGCGAATAAAGCTTTTCATCTCTTGGGTGGTTAACATCTTAAAACAAGTACAATCATCGAGTTTCAATTGGCAAAAACCTGACTGAATAATAACTTCTTCACTCACTTGTTTGTTTTTTTTCAGCCGATCGATTTCTAAAATCAAGCGATCAAAAGACTGCTCGTGGGTTCCCACTGTTATAAAAATCATCTTTCAAAAAACACCTCCCAAATAAACCGCCTTCGGGTAAACTTGAAGCATTTCCTCCCACTGCACAATAAATAAATCAGTAATCGGGTACACGATTTTCCCAGTCAACGTTCCCGAGTCTAGCCGGTCAAACACTTCGAGAAAAATTAACTTAATGCCAAATAATTTACCAATATAGAAAAAAGGAATGCAAGAACCTGCTCCAGAGGAAATAATCACGTCTGGTTTTTCCTTAACCAATACCTTAATGGACAAAAAGGTATTGCGGATTAAATTAATCAGGTTACGATTCGTTGGAAAATAACAATGATAGACTTGCTCTTCTTTCAAAGCTGCCCGAGAATCTTCTTTGTCAAAGGTCACCCAAATTCGATGATGCTTTTCCCATAACTGTTCAAGTAATAATAAATGCTTTAAATGCCCACCACTGGAACCTACTAACGCAATTTTCATTGGATTCTCCTTTAAACTAATTTTTTTGAATCAAACCGATTACTTTTAAGTTAGGCCGGATGCCGTTTCAGAAAGATTGAGACAAACATCACAATAAAGCCTAGAACTGTCCCAACGACAATAATCACAGGTTTATTTGGTGGATATTGCCTGATTTCCACATCTGCATTCCCCAATTGTTTAACTCTAATTTGAGCAAAATTCTCGTCAACCGACGATTTAAGAGATGCGTACAACAGATTAATGATTTCTTTTGTTCGTGCTTTTTTAGAATTAGAAACGGTCACACGGACTAATTGAGAATTATCTTCATTGGTAATTGCAAAACTCTCTCTTAATTCAATCAAGGAGATCTTATCCATATTTTGGTTTGACAGTTCCTCAAGAACCGTCAATAAAATCGTATCTGAGAGAATCATATCCTTTAAAGTCGTGACTAATCGAATACTATTATCTGTATTGGATAAATTGTCATCTTTATTGACCTTTGACTGAACAATTAATTCAATGGTGGCAGAATATTTATCCGGAATATAATAAAATGAGATTGCCCCACTAATAACGGCACCTAAAATCATGCCAATGATGATCCTTTTAAAATGCAGTTGAATCAACATAAGAAGATCTTTAAAACTATATTCTGTTTTCACTTATTCTCTCCCATTCATTTAAGCTAAGCATAAGGCAGATAATACCAAAATCTTACCTAACACTAGCTAAGGATACTTAATACCATCAGATTGTCACACGTCTCTAAGACATCATCTTAAACAGTCAATTAATGAATCAAACAGCGAGCTTCGCATGACCAGCTTAACTAATTTTAGCTAGTGATATATTTATACAAATACTGTGTTACCTTATTCATGGTCATGAAACAAAATTCACAATCGTTAGTAAACTACCCCTTAATTAAACAGTCTGCTTCACAAGCTTAGCGGATTAACTAACTGAAACATAGGCAACTTGCTTAAGTAGTTGCTGAAAGTTCAAATTCGGTCAACTTCCGACCAAATCCATCCAAAACCAAGGCCATTTAACTAACTTGACAGTCGAATCCTCAATAATAAATGAAATTAATTAACCACTTAAAAACAAGCTGGGACATAAAGTCATTTTTTTTCCTCGTTGGACAACTCGTCACAGATAAACACATGCACCCAGCACTGCACAAGTTTCGATACCTTAACTCTTGCATGTTTACTTCCTTAGAAGTTTAGGATAACGAAACGAAGTAAAGTGAGCCTCATCTCTAAAGTTTAAAGACCTAAGAATGACGGCAATAATTAGAGACAAGGGACAGCGAAGCGCTGTTGTTCTTATTGCTTTACTACGTTGTCCCCTATTTCTAAGCCAATAAATTGGCAAGAATAACAGCAGCAATTAGAGACAAGGGGCAGCGAAGCGAGCAGACTTTTGGAACGCGTCTATCGCACAATGTTCGTAAAAGTATCGGAGGCTGGAGCCATTGTTCCAGCCTCCTTACTTCGGTTGAAAAAATGGTTTAAAGATCAGTTGACTAAAAAAAACAACCCCTTTTCCAATTGGATTAAGGTTGTTTCTACTGTGACTCTAATAAACAGGCAAACCAACTCATCCCTTAGGCGTAACCTAAGCTCAGGTCTACCCAATACCACAAGTCTTTGAAATCCATTGAACTAATAAACCACTTGCTGTATTTTTGAAAAAATCAGACGTAAATACTGAAGAATACGTTTGAATAAAGCCTTTAAATTTCGATTCATTTTTCTCTTTTATGATAACTAAAGCTTCCTCAGAGGCTTCTTTTAAGGTAGACTCAATTTTTAATTGCCCTAAGACCTTCTTGAATTCCGATTCTAACATCGTCCAATCAAAATCGGCACCAACTGAATTTAGTTCGTTATTCGAACCAAAGTTTGAGCCTTGGATTTGACTATCGTGTATGTCCATGGAAAAAGAAGACTGATCAATCTCATTATTTGAGTGAACTTGTACATCTTTTTGAATCCCTGTGTTCAAATTATTATTGTCGCCAGTAATTACCTGGTTATTACCACTCATAATGATACGATCCCCAACATTAACGGCAAAGTCAACATCTCCTTTAAGTATGGATGTTTCAACCACATCTCTGACATCTGTCAAAAATATCTCATCACTAAATGGCACGATATAACTATTCCCAGAATTCATAAAAAATTTCAATAAAAACTTAGAGGCCAAGTATTTTTTATAAACCACGTAGCCAATAAAAAAAGTGATGACAATCCCAATAAAACCGACAACTTTAATAAAAGGAAATTCAACTGAAAAAAATGCGATAACACTGATAATGCCCAATATTATGTGACTCATTGAAAATTTAAGTTTATTTTTACCAGCAAATATCTGAGAAATATTGCTAATTTGAACCGTGACATTTTGAAATTTCAATAAATTATCTTTAATAATAAAATTTTCTGTCACCAACTCGACCTGACTTCTTTTATTAAACCCTTCTATGACCCTTTTTAGTTCTTCTTCCATCTAAATAGTCTCCTTTTTATTTTCTAACACAATAATTATATCAAACAAATAGCAAATGCTTTTTTATTTGAATATATTACTCCTTAAGTTCTTTGAAATAAAAATGTGCTTAGAAAAAACTCATCTGGTATTTGATGGTTCACCATTATTCTTATTCATATTTTTCAGGCTAAAAAAACAGAGTAATTCTAAGAGATTGTTTCAGCAAAATCAGAGGACTCCTTCAGCTGAAAAATCTTTATCTCATTCTTAATTACTATGGTGCAAATTGTGTCCTCTCGCTTCATCATTAAAAAAACTAGTTATAATGATTATTCTCGGAATACCAATAAATAAGAACTACTTGTAAGATGAAGGGTTAACATCAAAAAATTCTCTTATATGATGAACTGAATCATAACCAATTGATACATGGGTAATTTCTGAATGCCCAAAGATGATAGGAATCTCCCAAGTATAAAATGTCGTGGTTTGAACTTCATATTTGGATGATTGATCATCACTCAAATAGGTTTGCAAAAATTCTTCGGCCGTATATCTGTTAATAACATTGCTACCGATCATTTGCAAAAACCAAATGTCATCAACCTTATCAATAATTGTTTTGCCATTTATTAACTTAACAGTAATGGTTTGCATAAAATGATAGAACGCTCCTTTCAATAATCGCTATGAACTCACTTTAATAACGAATCAAAATGGTTATAATCTAACCAACAATTGGCTAAAAAAACAGACTAACTCTATTTTTATAATACCTGTTATTGTAGCCCTAGTAATGAGCTTATTTTAGAATAGATAAAGACTAAGATATCAGGTAAAACGGAAATAATAAACGTCCAAAAAAGGGATTTTGTCAGGTCTTTATCTGAAATCAAAAAATACCAAAATAGAAATAAGCCTATCGTAAAAGCTAAATGATTAACCCACCTTCTATTTCCTAATACGAAAGTATATGATGTTGAAACAGATTTACCATAAAATTTTTTCATTGTAAAACCTCCCTATAATAGTCATTGATAAGTATAAACAAAAGGAACCATAGATACAATCACTAATAAACAAATAACCTGATTACCCATCAACCGAAAGGGATTGAACAGACTTAGAGATCTCTTCTCGATTGCAAATAAACTTATCCCACTATCATCATTAGATTAAATAGGCCTTTTCTGCGATTCCCTCACTAAGACTCATTTAACCCCTCAAAATTTTATCACAAATTCCTTTTTATTATCTGAACAGCCCCATCAAACCATTGTTTGATGGGGCTGTCTCATGACTCCGAACTCTCTAGTATTTATCTAAATCGCGCTCAAAAAAATTGATTACTTTGTACTTTCCTTTGTCTCATCTTCAGCAGAATCAGTCTTAACTTTGCTCTTTTCCTCACCATAAGCTTTCAATTCGCCAGCTGGGACATATTTGACATCGATCGGAATAGTTTTATCAATTTTTTCACCATCAATCGCTTTAACAAGATTTTCAATCACCTGATACCCAATTTGATAAGCGTCTTGATCGACGATTGCAGTGATTCGACCATCCTCCACTCCTTTTAACCAAGTGTCAGTATAATCAAAACCATAATGAAGAATATCCCCAGATTTACCTTGAGATTCAATCGCACTCATCACTCCAACATCTGGCCCTTCAGAACCAAGAGAAAAGACAGTCACTAAATCCTTGTTAGCTGAAATATAACCTTCCAGTTGTTTTTTTGATTCAGATGGCTGATCATTATCCTGAATGGTCGCTAAGAATTTAAAATTTTTGGCATCTGCCCCATAAACTTCTTCAAAGCCTTCTTTTAGTCCTTTTTCTCTATCAATCATGGTCGGTTGCGCCACATCTACACAGACAATGGCGATTGAGCCACTGTTAATTCCCTTGGCCTTCATTTCTTCTGCTGCACGTTTACCCAACTCTTTGCCAGCGGAATGATTATTTGTCCCCACATAAGCCGTACGATCTGCTTCATTTTCCAAATCCGCATCAAAGGTAATCACAGGAATATCTTTTTCCTGTGCCGCTTTAATAGAATCCACAAAAGATTTTTTCTCGATCGGGGCAACAGCAATTCCTGCTACGCCCTTCGCAGTGGCTTCTTTAATAAATCCGATATGCTTTTCTTTCTTACTTGGTTCAGCTGATGGCGAGGTTTTAGTGACTAAAGTATAGTGATAGTGCTTGGCAGCATCTTCTGCGCCTTTTTTCATTGGGTTCCAATAAGCACCCGTATCAACAATTGGAATAAAATAAAGTGTTTTTTTATTGTCTCCAGCTGCTGACTTTTCTTTGCCACATCCGGCTACTACTAACAACGTTACTGCTAACAACGCAATAAGTAATCCTTTTCCTTTTCTTAACATCGTACATCGTCTCCCTTGTTTAGTTTGATTGATAAAACACCTGTGATTTTTCTAACGAACACTGTCCCTTCCTAAGAGTAGCGACTTGCTTTACGTTTCAGATAATCAATAATGATCGCAAAAATAATGACGCCTCCCGTTACGGTGTCTTGGAGAAATGAGTTTACACCCATTAAGGTTAAACCATTTTTGAAAATCTGTAGTGTCATAATACCTGCTACCGCACCACCAATGGTTCCAATCCCACCACTAAAGGATGTTCCACCCATAATCGCCGCTGCCATCGCAAACAAATCAAGTCCATTAGCATCCTTTGAAGCACCACCATTCAAATTAGAAATAATTAATAAGCCTGCAATCGCAGCTAACATCCCTTCAATCATAAATATTTTAACAATGTGCAAGTCAGTATTAATCCCTGACAAGCGGGCAGCTTCTTGGTTAGACCCAACTGCATAAGTATACTTTCCTAATCTCGTCTTTTTCATCACAAAAGCAAAAACAATAATAACTATCACAAAAATTAAAGCATTGCTTTTGAAGACCTCAGTCCCAATTGGCGTTTTTGCCAAACGATTAAACCATTCTTTTTCCGATCCGATAAATTGCTCATCCGTAAAAAAACCAAGCATGCCTTTAATCACGTAGCTTGTCCCCAATGTTAAGATAAAGGCAGGAAGGTCAAACTTTTTAATCAGCAAGGCGTTCATGGTTCCTAAAAGCGCCCCAACAGCTAACGCTAGCGTAATGACCACAACAGGTGGTAAGCCCCGATTAGCGGCATATAGTCCGACCATTCCGGCGGCCATGCCAACATAACCAATTGATAAATCAACATACCCACAAATTAAAACCATCGCGTAAGCCACTGTCAAGATTCCCACTGGTGGAATCTGTTGCAAGAAATTTTCCATATTGTAACTACTTAGAAAATCACCATTTGCTAGGGAAAAATAGACAATCAAAACAATTAAGACGAGGTAAACAGAATAATTCATAAAGAGCGTTTTTAGATTCATTTTTTTTTTATTTTTCATTTTTGCACTCCAATCATTTCAGGTGCCCAAAACCGTTGATTCACCTTTCATCAAATCCTTTCTAATTAACTTGTGGTTGCATACTTCATGATAATCTCCTGGGCTTCATCTTTACGAGTCAGATAATCTGACACTCTGACAGTCCCAGTTATTTCACCTTCACGAAAAACATTGATTCGATCGCAAATTCCAAGAAGTTCTGGTATTTCAGATGACACAATCAGAATCGTTTTTCCTCTGAGAGCCAATTGATTGATGATGGCATAAATTTCTGATTTTGCGCCTACATCAATACCTTTGGTTGGTTCATCGAAAATGTAAAGTTGACTATCTGTATTTAACCATTTGGCTAAGACCACCTTTTGCTGATTACCACCAGACAAACTTGAGACTGGATTGTCAATTCTGCTAGTTTTAATGTTAACCTCTTTGACAGAATCATCGGCCATTTTTGTTAACGCCTTATCATTTAAGAGAAAACGTCTTAATGTGGTAATCGTAATATTATCGCGAATTGACAACCCAGCGAATAACCCCTGATGTTTGCGATCTTCGGTCAACAAACCAATGCCATTTTTTATGGCATCCACTGGTGATTTAATCATCACCCGGCGATTATCAATGACAATCTCACCCGATTTTAAAGAATCAGCACCAAATAATAAACGCATGGTCTCAGTTCTACCACTTCCAACTAATCCAGCAAAGCCTAATACCTCTCCCCGTTTCGCCTCGAAGGAGACATCTTTTATTTTGCCCAGCTTGTCTGTTAAATTTTGTACCTTTAAATAGATTTCTCCAGGCTCTGTTGCTTGTTTTGGGTATAAATCCTTGATTTCCCGTCCAACAAGCATCGTAATAATTTGATGTTCGCTTAAATTTTCCACCTTATCCGTTGCGATATATTCACCATCACGCATAATGGTAATTCGTTCACCTAAATCAAAAATCTCTTTCATTCGATGAGAAATATAAATACTTGAAAAACCTTTTTCCTTTAACCGTCGAATGATGATAAACAACACTTCAACATCTTTATCAGACAACGAGGTCGTTGGTTCATCAAAAATAATAACTTTAGCATTTAAACTTAAGGCCTTAGCAATCTCAATTAATTGTTTATTGGCAGTCGAAAGCTTACTGACCAAATCAGTCGGCGATACGTGGACTCCGACCATATTCAACCAATATTGTGTCTCTTCATTCAGTTTCTTGAAATCCACAATTCCTAAAAATTGATTGAGATATGGCAGTCTGCCAATAAAAACATTTTCAGCCACCGTTAAGTCTTCTGCCAAATTTAATTCTTGATGGACAAAGCCAATCCCTAGTTCCGTTGCCAGTTCCGGCGTCATCTTTTTAATTTCCTTGCCTTCAAACACAATTTTTCCATCGTCTTTGGGCAATAACCCCGCTAGAATATTCATTAACGTGGACTTTCCTGCGCCATTTTCGCCCATAAAGGCATGAATTTCGCCTTTCCTCACTTCCAGCTGTGCTTGTTTAAGAACATGCACATTGCCAAAACTTTTTTCAATATTCGTCATAGAAAACAGAATATCATCCGTCATTTTTTTCACCCCATTCAACAATCAGTTACCTTCACTGAGACTCGTCTTTCTCTTGATACCTGAAGTAATCAAATTTAGCCTCTAAGTCATAGCCCGAGTAATCCATATTGACCATTCCCACAAAAGCACCCGTAAAGAAGCCACCATGGGTTTGATTAACATAATCATCAGACAGTACTTTAGCATCTAAGCGAACTGGTACATCATGCCATTCCTTACCGTCAAATGAATACGAATAACCGTAATAATTCGTCTCAACCTTTGTTTTAAAATAGACATATTCAACTGTTTTAGGTACCGCAATCGCTTCCTCCTGTAAATAAGAAGTCAATCTCCCCTGATTAGTTTCGATGACTTCAATCACCCGCCCCTTGCTTTCATTCCACGTCAGTTGGATCATCGACCAATGCTGGCTATTATAATAATGAGTCAAGCCCGCCATTTGTTGATAAGTGACAGGATAATAACTCAGTTTTGTTTCAGCCTCAAAGTTAAAAGCTTGCCATCTTCTCGCCACTAGCGAATTATCATGCAGATTGGCCAAACTCCCTGAGCCCTTCAAAATTAGGTGACTATTTTCTAATCTACCCACTTTTTCAGTAAATGGAACACGCAAGGTATTAAAATGAAGATTTAATTGCGATTCTTCAAAGTCATCCTTCACTAGATAATTAGCTGGATAAGGTGCTGCCACCGTATGAGGGGCTACCACTTCAGTACTACCTTGTTTGCCACCGACAATCATCGGCCACAAGGCTTGACTCCATTCAACTTTTTGAATTGCGGTTTCTCTTCCCAATGTACACCAACCGCGAGGATCATGGATCGATTCTTGTGGATGATGCCATGGCCTTCCTGTTAAGTGGGCAAAGTACCACTCACCATCTGGTGTGTCTACTAGAGAACCGTGTCCACACTTTTGTAACGTATTATCAGGATGCCCAAATGCTGTTAAAAAGGTCTCTGGTTGGCTCTCGTAGTTACCATAAATCGACGTCGAGCGAGCTACAACTTCTTGATGGGCATACAATGTGCCACCTTCTGCACAAAATAAATAATACTGTCCAAATAATTTATACAAATGAGGGCCTTCCACTAATTTGACATCCGTCCCCCGCCAAATAATTTTGCTAGTTTCTGGAAGCAATCTTTCTTCTTCAGTTGAATATTCCGTACACTTAATGCCATTAAAAGGATGATGGTACTCACGATGATCCCATTCCATTTGCAGCAAGTATTTACGGCCATCCTCATCATGAAACAAGGAGCTATCAAATCCAACACCATTTAGCTTGATAGGCGAACCCCATGGACCATGTATTGTTTCGGCCGTTGTCAAATAGTTGGTACAATCTTTAAAAGCTCCGTTCACCACCTTGACATCTGTGTAAACTAGCCAGAACTTACCATCAGCGTAAGACAAATCCGGTGCCCAAATACCTCCTGAATCAGCATTGCCTCTCATGTCTAATAACTCAAGTGTTGATAGCGGGTGCGTAATCAACTGCCAGTGAATCAAATCCTTTGATTCA
Organism: uncultured Vagococcus sp.; assembly: GCF_963518325.1. NCBI lineage: Bacteria > Bacillati > Bacillota > Bacilli > Lactobacillales > Enterococcaceae > Vagococcus > uncultured Vagococcus sp. The sequence goes on from NZ_CAUQJB010000008.1 coordinate 29,629, forward strand.
TGAATTTGAACGCCAGGAAACCAGTCAAAAGTCGAATTTGCAATATAATATGTCCCCTCAACACGAATGATTGACGGGTCAGGATTAAAGCCCTTTATTATTGGATTTTTTATCATCATCATTTGCTCCATTCATCATTATTTATTTCACGACTAACTACAGTCTCTACCAAATATAAAGCCCTTTCAGTTCATTTTCTCGACACCTCCGTTACTTAATTATGGGCGTAGAATCAGCCATCTCAGCTCGGACTTAACTAAATACTAGCGTTCATGTTCACCACCTAGGTTGGTTCATTCACCTTACTAACTAACTCAATATCCATATTGTATCCGTTTTATTGCAGTTGGTCAAGTTCTTTTTTGATCAACCACCTTTTGTCTAAGTTCTTTCTTTATGACTAGTATTCTCTAAATAAACTAGGTATACTGTTAGTAAGTACACTAAATAAACAAAAGGAAGGTTTTCTAATGACAAAAAAAAAATACCTAATTGGAACACCTAGTGAAACCTTATGCCTGGAGACCATTATTAATAACCGTGGTATGTCACGGGCTGATTTAGCGAATGTCACGGGGTTAACCAAAACTACCATTTCGATTATCGTAAAAAAACTATTAGATGATCGTTTAGTCACTGAAACTGGCATTGGGAATGCCAGTGCATTAGGCGGTCGAAAGCCTATTAAATTGCAATACAATGGACACTCTGGCCTCTCAATTACGATTGATGTGGGTAAAAATTATATTCACGGCCTCTTAAGTTACTTGGATGGTGAGGAAATTTCCTTTATTCAAAAGAAAATAGATCAACTTGATGACGTCATCGTCACTACTCACTTCGCTGCCATTTTCGCCCATTTTGAAGAGATAAAACCTACAACAACCTATGATATAACTGGCGTAGTCATCGCGATACATGGACCAGTCTTCCAGGGGGAAACCATATTTACGCCTCACTATGCTATCGGTAGTATCCGAATTCGTGAAATCACAGAAAACCTTGTTCATTACCCGATTTATTTGGAAAATGAAGCGAATCTATCAGCCTTAGGTGAGTATACCTTCACCTCAGAATCTTCCAGCTTAATTAGCATTAATATGAATAGTGGCATCGGAGCAGGCATTGTCCAAGAAGGCATCTTACACTTAGGCGCCCATGGATTTGCTGGGGAAATAGGTCATCAAATTGTGGTGATGAATGGCAGGAAATGTGATTGTGGGAACATGGGCTGTTTAGAAGCTTACGCCAGTAATCAAGCCTGTTTGGCTCATTTTGCCAAAGAAAAACAACTTGACTTTGTCAATGCAGTGATTTTACGAGAGTATTTTTATAATCATGATTCAGATGCTGAAAAAACCATACTGGAAAACGCCCATTACCTAAGCCTTGCCATTAACAATATGATTGTCCATCATGATCCGGAAGTCATCGTCTTAAACAGCCCGCTCTATCGAGAAATTCCAGAAATGATTACCCTTTTAAAAGATAATTTAAACGAATATTACAAAGAAAAGGTGATAATTCGAAACAGTTCTCTCAATCAAAAGGCCACCGTTTTAGGAGGGGCAGCCTTCAATATTCAAAAATTTTTACACATCAGTCGCTTAAAATTGAAAAAAGAAATAGCTGAATAAAGGAACGACTCATAAAGTTAATTCATTGTGCATTTGCTAAAAATCCTGTCAAACTGATGACGTCAGTCTCTTCTTTTTACGCCTCCCTATGATTAAACCCTTAACTATGACATAACAATAGCCAAGTAATCTCCCTTAACTACTGGGAAACCACTTGGCCATATTGTTGGTTTTTATCAACTAATCAATAGACGGCTTCATTCCTAAAATAAAAGCATCTGAACAAACTTTATCAGGGAACCTAAGGGACTAGATACTTTCTTAGTTTCCTCTGGTCATAATAGATATGGGACTCCTGAAAGTAACCAACCATTTATAAAATCAAAAATGTATTAATGATATCGATAGCGATTGATATCACTCCTTGCAAACCAATCGCAATCGCAATTACCCTAGATACGTAGTACTTTTTTTGTTCCAAGTAATAGGACTGATAATAATCAAAGGAACATACCAACCTAATTAACGTATATAAGCAGGTCATGACAAAAGGGGCATAATAGTGAGTAAACAGCTCTAAACGAAGACTCTCTGTTAGTGGTGTTGAAAAGATGTACCACTCTATCATGCCTCTCAGTGAAAAGCAGATCCAAAAGTAAAAGAGACTTCCTAAAAGAAACCCTAAACTAAGTATAAGATTAGCCTTTCTTCGATTCTTTTTTGGTTTACTAAACCAACTAAAAACAAAAAAAATAATTGGCACCGAAAGAAATGAAAACGGTAGAATATAATAAGGAGATCTTGCCCAACCTACCTGTCTACGCCACTCCACGCTAAACATATCACTGGCAACTCCAGTATAGTAGACACAGAGGCCAAAAATAAGATAATCCACATAAACCATAACCTGCCCGATTTTACTCCGCTTGCCTCGTCGTTGCTGACGACGTACCTCTTGCTGAGAAAATTTCACTCGCTCCTCCGTTCAATGTTAAGACAGATATCGTTGGATGACTAATATCTCTCCTTAATCATTAAGTTTCATTACCCCACCAAGAATCGTAGTGTCTCATGGTCAACCTTAATCTACGGGAATACCCTAATCCCAATATCGCCGCTTTATCTGCCACTGAAACTGCCGTCGCCACAACAAACGAATGATAAAGAGTTGGAATTTTAGATAGAGCTACTTTAGGTACACCGTATCACTCCAAAAATGTATTAATGATATCGATAGCGATTGATATCACTCCTTGCAAACCAATCGCAATCGCAATTACCCTAGATACGTAGTACTTTTTTTGTTCCAAGTAATAGGACTGATAATAATCAAAGGAACATACCAACCTAATTAACGCATACAAGCAGGTCATGACAAAAGGGGCATAATACTGAGTAAACAGTTCTAAACGAAGATTCTCTGTTAGCGGTGTCCAATAAACAAACCACTCTATCATACCTCTCAATGAAAAACAGATCCAAAAGAAAAGGAGGCTCCCTAAAAGAAACCCAAAACTAAGTAGAAGATTGGCCTTTCTGCGATTCCTTTTTGGTTTACCAAACCAACTAAAAACGAAAAAAATAACCTGCACCGAAAAAAATGTAAACGGTAGAATATAATAAGGGTACCTTCTCCAGCCTACTTGTCTACGCCACTCAACCCCAAACATATCACAAACAGTCCAGCTATAATAGACACAGAGGCCAAAAATAAGATAATCCACATAAACCATAACCTGCCCGATTTTACTCCGCTTGCCTCGTCGTTGCTGACGACGTACCTCTTGCTGAGAAAATTTCACTCGCTCCTCCGTTCAATGTTAAGACAGATATCGTTGGATGACTAATATCTCTCCTTAATCATTAAGTTTCATTACCCCACCAAGAATCGTAGTGTCTCATGGTCAACCTTAAACTACGGGAATACCCTAATCCCAATATCGCCGCTTTATCTGCCACTGAAACTGCTGTCGCCACAACAAACGAATGATAAAGAGTTGGAATTTTAGATAGAGCTACTTAAGGTACACCCTTGATAGCTTCCATAGTAATCTCTAGCAGTATCTATAAAATTGTCGACAACGTCGGTGCTTATCTCTGATTCTATTTTCATAGTAGCAAATGACTCCTCCATATATCCCACCATTCCTTCTGGCGATGAAATTTCTATTAGATCCTTGCCATTATTCCATGTATCTTTAAACGTTTTAGATAATGCACCCCACAATATGTTAGCAAATTAATACCGGTAGTTTATTTACTAAACCTATCATACAGAAAAATGATAACGGTCTCAACAGCAGTTCGTAGCAACTTTTTCCCCATACTGGTAGAAAATTGCAACAACTAAATAATCTGGCGGCTGAAATACTCACAATGGCGGCTATTAAAATAACTTCCATTAAACCAAGTCACGTTTGTCACAGTTTGAATAGGATGAAAGTCTTTGTCTTTTATATTTGAAATACCTGCTACCTAACGAAAATACCACCAAATTAAGGAAATGACTTCCTAAATTTAGTGGTATTTCCTAAAAAAAATTTCTGATGCATCTGTCTAGCTTATCCAAAAAATAATTCGTCGCCCTAAGTGACACTTCGACTCACTTCAAAATTCATGATTCCAAATAGAGACAAGAACCCAACTCATGGCTTTCCATGCCCTCAATCGCCCGATTTCTAAAGATAATCTCAACCTTCTCTAACCCAGTCAGTTGCACCTCATAGCCAGTTCCCTTTGGTGTAATCAAAACAGCTCCGATATAGTTCCCCTGATGATCATAAACCTCCGTACTGGTTGACTCACTTATCTCAAATGCGTGAACCGTCAACTGCTTACCGTAATCATAGTCGGCCGTTTGATCCGTTTGGCCTTCGATAATCAAGCTATTCTGACGAGCTAGTAACGGTAGTGAAAAGTAATCATGAACCTCCTGATGCCACTGCCCCCCTTCATAAACCTCGTTGGTTAAATAATTGGTCCAACGTCCTGCAGGCAAGTAGAAATCCACCCTCCCTGCTTCATTAAAAATTGGCGCTACTAATAGTTGGCTTCCCAACATGTATTGTTTATCAATTGTATGAACCGTATAATCTTCCTCAAACTCTAAAACTAATGGTCGCATCATTGGCACACCTGTTTTGGCCGTCATCACTGCCTCTTTATAGATATATGGCATTAGTTTATTTTTTAATTTGGAAAACTGTTGAGTAACTAAAGCTGACTCTTCACCAAAGTTCCATGGGACTCGGTACTCGATATTGCCATGATAGCGACTATGCGTTGATAACAAACCAAATTGAGTCCACCGCTTGTACAAATCATGACTCGTATTTTCTTCAAAACCGCCAATGTCATGACTCCAAAAGCCAAATCCCGAAAGGACAAACGAAAGACCTCCCCGTAAAGACTCAGCCATTGACGAGTATTGCGAAAGATTATCACCTCCCCAATGAACTGGGAATTTTTGTGAACCAACAGAAGCTGAACGAGCAAAAACAATAGCCTGACCTTCGCCTTTCAGCTCCTCCAAAAGCTCAAAAACGACTTCATTGTATAAGTAAGCATAATAATTATGCATTTTTTGAGGATCAGAACCATCAAAATAAACAGCATCGGTTGGAATCCTTTCGCCAAAGTCAGTTTTAAAGGAATCCACGCCTAATTCAATTAACTCCTTTAGCTGCCCTTTGTACCAAGCCCGTGCTGCCGGATTGGTAAAATCGATAATCCCTTGGCCTGCCTGCCATAGATCCCATTGCCAGACGTCTCCTTGACTATTTTTGACAAAATATCCTTTTTCCTGACAGTCTTTAAAGACCTTCGCCTTTTGGCCAACATAAGGATTAATCCACAGACAGATTTTGAGTCCCTTATCCCGAATCCGCTTAAGCATGCCAGCAGGATCTGGAAACATCCTCTGATCCCACTCAAACCCACACCATTCGAATTCTTTCATCCAAAAACAATCAAAATGAAACACATCAAACGGAATGTCTCGCCCATGCATCTCATCAATAAACTGCATGACCGTTTTTTCGCTGTAGTCTGTCGTAAAAGAGGTTGATAACCATAAACCAAAGGACCAGGCTGGTGGCAAGGCCGGCTTACCAGTTAAGTCCGTGTATTTTTCAAGCACGTCTTTCATCGTTGGTCCATAGATAATAAAATATTCCAATACTTCCCCTTCAACACTAAATTGTGTGCGGGAGACATTTTCAGAAGCCACTTCAAAGGATACTTTTTCCGGATGATTGACCAGCACTCCATAACCTTGATTCGTTAGATAAAAGGGCACATTCTTGTAGGCTTTTTCGCTACCAGTTCCACCATCTTCATTCCAGCTGTCAACAGTTTGCCCATTTTTAGTAAAGGGTGTAAATTTTTCGCCCATTCCATAAACAAATTCATAAGGATCCAAGGATAATTGTTCCCGCATATAATGCTTACCATCATCCCCAGTAATCTCGGCCTGAGCCCGTGGTTTTGAAGAGGTCAGCAAACGATCCCCTCCGTAAAATTCAAGGGTGAACGGCCCCTCATGTGGCACAACCGCTTCTAGATTTCCCGTCTTAAAGCGATACCCCTCCTCAACCGAGATCTCAACACTCCCTGGGCATTCATTAATATTAAACTGCGGCGACGCTGGCGCAACATCGTGGTGAACCAGCCTTACTTTGATGATATCTTCTTGAGGCGATGACAGTTTCATAGTGGTCATGCCTAAATTTAAAGTGTCACCTCGTCGTTCTATCTGTTTATATGGCAAAAATAACTCTAACTCTTGGTCATCTATTCGATAGTCACAACATTCCTGTGGGTGATTAAGAGTGAACCCCTCTTTTGTCAGCCAGTATCCTTCAGTAAATTTCATGATTTCCTCCTATAAAAAATATTAGTAGCATCTTTTCTTGTTCATCAGTTCAGTCAGACTATTTAACTGCCCCATCTGAAATGCCTTTTACCACATGTTTTTGTAACAGTATAAATAAGATAATAATTGGAACAATCACGATGACTAAAGCCGCTAAAGCCAGATGCCATTGTTTGTTAAATTCCCCAAAGAAATAAAACATTTTTAACGGAATCGTATACATACCTTCTTTATTCACACTTAATGAAGGCAGTAGATAGTCATTCCAAAACCACAAGGAATTTAAGACAATAATCGTGACGGTCGTCGGTTTTAGCAAAGGAAAAATAATTTTCCAGTATATTTTTAGTGTGCTGGCACCGTCAATCAAGGCCGCTTCGTCTAAAGATTTTGGAATGCCTCGCAGGGCCCCGTAATACATAAATGTCGCCATACTAGTTGCCAATCCTAAATACATCACCATTAAACCAGGCCGATTCAGCATGCTGACTTTGCCGAAAAGAGAAATCAGCGGAATCATAATCCCTTGAAAGGGAATCAGTAACCCAATAGCAATAATGAAATAAATAAAACTACTTAGTTTACTAGTATTACGCGATAAGGCGTACGCTGCCAATGAGGACACGATAATAATCAGCATCAGTGATCCAATGGTAATTAGCAGTGAATTGGCTGCACTTCGGACAAAATCTAATTTTTCAACTGCCGTCCCATAATTCGTAAACACCAAACTTTTAGGCAAATTTAACGTATTTTGAAAAATCTCCTGTTTAGTTTTAAAGGAATTAATCAAAATTAAGAAAAAAGGATAGAACCATAAAGCTGAAAAAGCCAAACCCACAACTATTAACACTATTTTTTTAGACTTAAATTTAGCTTTCATTAGGCGCTGATCTCCTTTTTACGAGTGATTGAAATCTGAACAATTGAGATTACGACGATAATAACTAGGAAGATAATCGCTTTCGACTGAGCAAATCCCATTTTTCTCATGGCGAAGGCTTCATTATAAATATTCATGGCCGCCATTTGAGTGGAGTTATAAGGCCCCCCTTGGGTTAGGGCTAAATTTTGATCATATAGTTTAAAGGCATTGGATAAAGTTAAAAATAATGTCACCGTAAAAGCCGGCATTAACATCGGCAACTTAATTTTGAAAAAGGTTTGAATCGGCGATGCCCCATCCATGTCAGCAGCTTCCAAAATTTCTTCTGGAATATTGTTTAAAAACGAGACATAGATAAGCATCATATAACCACTCATCTGCCACACAAAAAGCATGACTAGCCCCCAGAATCCTGTCTCTGGCGTACTAAGCCAGCCTTTAAAGAAACTAAGGCCAGTCAGCGTCCCAATGCTTTCAAACGCCTTATTAAAAATAAACTGCCAAATAAACCCTAAAATAATCCCACCAATTAAATTAGGCATAAAGAAGACCGTTCGAAAAAAAGTAGTCCATCTACCTAATTTTTGTGTCACCAATGTAGCCAGCAGCAAGGCAATACCATTTATTAAGACAATACTAACCAGTGAAAATTTCGCTGTAAAAACCAAACTATCCATAAAGCCTTGATCCTGAAACGCTCGCAGATAATTTTGAATCCCAACAAATTGACCAACTGTATTCCCATTCCAATCTGTTAGCGAATAATACGAACCCACTAATAACGGAATAAACAAAACCAGGGTCAAACTGATTAATGCCGGCAACAACAACAGCCAAAAAGATGTTGATTTATTTGTTAACATACCTTTCCTCCTTCTCTGGGAGGCAAAGCCTCCCCAGTCTTCTACTGTCGTTCATCTTTCCAGGTGGTTGTTAGAGTCTTAGACAAGTCTTGCCACGAAAGTTGATCGGCTGTATAAGCTTGAACTTGCACACCAATCACATTCTGCCCAAAACCATCGGGATAGGAATTATGAACCCAAGGCACTGTTTTGCCCTCCGATAAGTAGGTGTAAATCTGATTCGAAAGAGGATCAGTAATCGCATCGCTTGAAAAATTAGTGTAAGCAGGGATAAAATCAAACTCATTAATAATCGCGTCCATGGCCGCCTCATCCGTGTACATCCACGTAAGGAACTCAATTGACGCGTCAATTTTCTTTTGATCTTTATCCTTGTTGACCCCCCAATACCAAGCTGGCCCTGCGACAATTTTACCTTCCCTCTCATTTTCAACAAACATTGGCACAATCCCCAGCTTTTCTTTAGCAAATGTCTCATCTAAGCTATTCAAAGTTGGCACAATCCAATTTCCCTGATGGATAATGGCCACTTTTCCACCAGCAAAAAGTTCCTCGACAGAGGTGCTGTAATCCATTGATTCAAGGGGTGACGCATTATAGGTGGCCGCTAGATTCAGATAAGCTTCCATCTGATCGCCATAACTAAAGTCTAGAGTCTTGCTATTGTAAGTCTCAACCAAGCTGTCATTAAACTCAGGACCAATAAAATTGGAACTGAATTGACTGGTTACCCATGTTTCACCACCACTAAAGGCAAAAACACCACTTAAGCCTAGTTCATCTTTCTTTTGGTCCAACTTTTTGACAGCGGATTCAAAATCAGCAAATGAGTGAATCTCATCTACCTCAATCCCAGCTTCTTTAAAAATGGCCTTATTGACCAGCCAGCCATACCCTTCAATATTCATTGGAATCCCTAGTACTTGATCCTTTAAGGTGGCCCCTTCCAAAGTCCCCTCCATGGCTTTGCCAGCTATATCGCTTTTGCTTAAATCATATAACTTGTGTTCCCAAGTTTGGGTATCCGATAACCCACCCAGCATAAAAATATCCGGCTCATCTCCAGAAGAAAACTTAGACTGCATTGCTGCCGTCGCATCCGTGCCGCCTCCAACCGTTGTCATATTGATGCGGATATCTGGATGACTTGCTTCAAAAGTTTCAACTAAATTATCCATTTGCTCCGCTGTTTCAGTTTTAATATTAAAGACTTCAATCGTCGTTTTTTTCTCACTGGCTGTGTCCTCAGACTTGCCACACCCCACTAATCCAAGCATTCCGACGAGTGTTGCCGATACGATAAATAGTTTCTTCATGATCCATCCTCCAATAGTTTATTCTTGAATACCCTTTTATTATAGGAGCAATTACGTTACAATGTGTTCGCAATATTAATCAAAATACATGAAAATATTGATATTTTAGACGAAAGGATATGACCGACAATGAATCCAAACATTTTCACCCCTAATCCCAGCGAAAAAGATATTGACCCATCTCTAAATGAAATAACCGAACATGGCAACAGCTTATTCCCTTTTGCCGTCCACTTCACCAACCACCCTGCTCAACGTAAATTTATGATTCATACCCATTGGCACCGAGAGATGGAAATCCTCTATATCTCACAAGGCCAGATGGACGTGCTGATTGAAGGCAATCATTTTATTGCAAAAGAAGGCGACCTCCTCTTTATTCCACCAAACTTGTTACACGGCGCCCTTAACTACCAAGACTCGCCCTGTTCTTTTTTTGCGATTGTCTTTGACTCCTTTTTTATTGAAAGCCATAGTTCCGATTTCATCCAGCAATCTTATCTCGATCCCATCATTAAGCATCCCGCCCAACATATCCTCCATGGGACCAAAGCTATTCCTAATATAGAATCATTAAGACATTACATAGCCCAACTAGTTGATGCCTTTGCTTTAAAAAGAAACTATTTTGAGCTCACCTTAAAGGCTAATCTGCTGCTGTTCTTTCACGAACTTTATCAAGAAAAAGAGCTGCTCTTTCCCTTTGATCAAAACAATGAAATTAAAAAGGACGTCACCTCCTATAAATGCAAAAAAATCCTCCTTTACATTGAGGAAAACTACAACAACCCGATTACCCTTGAAGACATCAGTTCACACATTGGCTTTAGTCAAGAGCACTTTTGTCGCTTTTTCAAAAAGAATTTTCGACTCTCCTTTTTTACTTATTTAAACAAAATGCGCATTATGAAAGCTGAGTACTTACTAATAAATACCTCTCTCAAAATTATTGATATTGCCTTCGAAAGTGGCTTCGAAGATCCCAATTACTTTGCGACTGTTTTCAAAAAAGAAATCGGCTTAACCCCCACAGCCTATCGAAAAAAGCCGAATGACATAACCCTTCTTTAAAGAGGGTCAATGACACCAAAAAAGCTCCCCGTATCCATTAGTTGGATTTGGGGAGCTTTTTGATGTTGGTCAGTCATACGGAATTGGCCATTTTATCATGTTAAACAATCAGCCAGTTAGTCCCAATAAATTCAGATAATCAAAAGAACGGATGCCAACTACCTCTCAAAAGAAATAGTAATATTCTATTGTCAGTTGGCCTTCTGACTCCTCTTCCTACAGTAAAACGCCTTCTAGCAAACGCGCTAAGTCTTTTGGACTTTGCACTGTATAATTAGGGTGAACAACTTCAGTTGGCTTAATCAATCGGTGATAATTTACCCAGATTGTTTGCCATCCTGCTGAATTCCCTCCAACGATGTCGTTGGCATAATTATCTCCTACATAAAGTAACTCAGAGCTAGCCATCGATAAGCGATGAGCCATCAACTCAAAAATGCCAGGCTTTGGTTTAGCCATTCCGACCTCTTCAGAAATCAACATGAGATCAGCAGGCATCCACTCTTTTAGCCCCAACCTCTCGATTTTTTGAGATTGTCTTTTTGTCGTTCCATTAGTAATAAGACCCATAGCCAACTTCCTAGCACTGATCCTTTCAAAGATTGAAGGCATTTCCACAAATAGTTCAATCTCTTCTTGATAGCCTTCAAAAGCTTGTTGAAATTTAAGAGCTAAATCATCTGATACCTCAATTTGATAGTCGCCCAAGGCACGTTTAACTCGATAGATTTGCATCCTTCGAAGATCCGAAAGTCCGTATCCTAAAGAAAAACTCTCGTCGCCATACATTCTCATCCTTTGAAACAAGGCACCATAGTCAACGTCATTTACATAAGTTGGTAAACATTCATTAAAAGCTTGAATAAACGCCTTTTGTTGGTCATACAGGGTGTCATCAATATCAAATATAATCCCTTTTATCATCGATTTTTTCTCCTTTATTCCTAAAAAGTTTGAACAAAGCTAAGCAAGCTTGACTCGTCATTAATCAAATAATCATAATTGATTGGTACGTCGGAAGGAAGATGACCCCGTCGATTACTCCAAACAGCTTGCCATCCCGCATTCTTGGCGCCTACTACATCATTTTGATACGAATCGCCAATATAATAGGTCTTCGATTTCGTTAAACCCATTCTTATTTCTGCTAGTTCAAAAATTTCAGCCTGTGGTTTAGCTAAACCAACTTCTCCAGAGACAATGATATTCTCCTCCCGTATCCACTTGGTCAGTTGCAACTGCTCTATTTTACGCCATTGATGCTTTTCAGGACCATTAGTGATGACCCCTATTAAAAAACCGTTGACCAGACAATACTCCAGAGTCTTTCTGACATCATCTATTAAACAAATGTCTTGCTGAAAACGATCGTAATCTCGTTGAAAACCTGCCGCTTCTGACGATGTCATTGACACACCAAAATCTGATAGGGCCCTTTGGATGCGGTAGTGGTGCATCTCCTCCATGGTTATTTGGCCACTTTCTGCTAAATGAAAGAACTGATCACTATACTGGCGGCTGCGAATAAACACTTTTTCCACTGAAAGTTGCTTAACATTTATATGTTGTTCCAATGCATATTGAAACGGCTGAAGCTGGTCGTAAAGAGTATCATCCACATCAAAAATAAACGCTAGCATCATGTCACCCTTTCTAGTTGAAAAGAACATGGATAAAACCACGATTTAAACCTTTCTCCAAGTCTTCATCCTATTATCTTATTATATCTTGCCATGACATTCTCAACTGTAAAGCCATAGTTATCAATGACCGTCTCACCTGGCGCACTTGCACCAAAACAATCGATGGCTAAACTAGCCCCTGCGGTCCCCACATAACGTTCCCAGCCAAAACTGGCCCCCATTTCGATGGATAAGCGCCGCTTAACCTTTGGTGGTAAAACCATCTCTTGATAAACTTTAGATTGTTGTTCAAACAATTCAAAGCAAGGCAATGAAACAACTGACACATCTTGGTCTTGTTCTCTCAACAGCTTTTGCGTTTGAACGGCTAAGGCTACTTCGGAACCGGTGGCAATCAAGATGCCATCGGGATGGCGACCATGTTGAGGTGACAGAATATAACCCCCCCTTGCGACCCCCTCTTCCGCTAGAATTTCAGACCCCTCAATGACCGGTAAGTTTTGGCGACTTAATACTAAAACAGTCGGTGTTAGTCTTGAAGTCATGGCAACCTTCCATGCCGCCACCGTTTCATTGCCATCAGCAGGTCGAATAACCTGAACATTTGGCAAACAACGTAAGCTAGCCAATTGCTCAATCGGTTCATGAGTTGGCCCATCTTCGCCAACTGCAACGGAGTCATGGGTTAAGACATAGATAACAGGTAATTTTTGCAAGGCACTTAGACGTAATGCCGCTCTTAAATAATCAACAAATACAAAGAATGTCCCGCCATAAACTCGTGTTCCACCGTGTAGTTGAATGCCATTCAGCGCAGCTGCCATGGCAAATTCTCTAACACCAAACCAAATATTTCGACCGCCATAGCTTTTGGCCGCAAAATCGGCCTCTCCGACGATCATGGTGTTATTAGAGGAAGATAAGTCGGCGGAGCCACCCCAAAAATAAGGCACTGCCTTAGCAATCTCTTGAATCGTCTCCTTACTTGTCACCCGACTTGCCACTGACCTCCCGACCTCAGTCCTTGGTAATTGCTGATCCCAGTCCTCTGGTAAATCGCCAGCATACGCTCGCTGATATTGGGCCGCCAACTCTGGGTAAACTTCTCCGTAGGCCGTAAACAATTGCCCCCATTCACGTTCTGCTAGTTCCCCTTTTGCCACCATTTGTTGACTAAAATGAGTTTTCACCTCTTCTGAAACATGAAACTCTTGTTTCTTATCTAAACCATAAAAAGTTTTAACAGCTTCGGTTTCCTCTTTTCCTAATGGGGACCCGTGAACACTGGATGTCCCTTGCTTAGATGAACCATAGCCAATAATCGTTTTGACCTCTATTAAAGTCGGCTGCTCACTATGTGCTTTGGCACAAGCAATGGCCTGATAAATCGCCTCTAAATCATTGCCATCTTCGACTAATAGATAGTGCCAACCGCTAGCGATAAAACGTTGTCCAACATTTTCGGTAAAGGATTTATCTGTTGGTCCGTCCAAGGAAATATCATTGGAATCATAAAGCACAATCAACTTGCCCAGTTTAAGATGGCCCGCTAGCGAACAGGCTTCTTGAGAGATGCCCTCCATCAAGTCCCCATCGCCACAAAGACTGTAGGTATAGTGGTCAACGATTGGATAGCCTGCCTGATTATACCTTGTGGACAGATGGGCTTCCGCCATGGCCATCCCAACTGCCATGCCAAGCCCTTGTCCCAATGGCCCGGTCGTCGCTTCAACCCCATCGGTATGATGGACTTCTGGATGTCCTGGCGTTTTGGATCCCCACTGTCGAAAGTTTTTTAAGTCAGCCAAACTCACTTGATACCCCGCTAAATGAAGTAAACTATACAACATTGCAGAGCCGTGACCTGCTGATAAAATAAAACGGTCACGATTTGTCCAATTGGTGGATGTCAGTGGGTTAACGGTTAAAAATTTAGACCATAGGACATAGGCCATTGGCGCGGCTCCTAAAGGTAAACCCGGATGTCCTGAATTGGCCCCTTCAATTGCATCAAGGCTCAATGCCCGAATCGTATTAACTGCTTGTTGATCAAGTGACGTAAACATCACATTACCCCTTTTCTAAAAAGGATAGCTAACCCATTGATTAGCTATCCTTAACTGTTATTTTTCTCATACAGCCTTTATTTAAGCAATCCTTTAATCCGTGTCGTAGCGCCTTTCAAGTTGTAGCACTCTGCATAATCGCGAATGGGGCGCTTGATATGATCGATAACATAACGTTGCCCGTCCACATTGTGTTGAGCCAAGTTTTTATACATCGTTGCGATTTCTTTTTTAACGGCCTCATCATTAAAAGTATAATGTCCGGCAATATCCAGTATTTCTTTTGAAAGCACTTCATCTGCTATAATTTGCTCCACTGTTAAGTCTGTTTGATCGCCAACCATCCACTTTCTCCAACGTTCACTTTTAATCGCGTGAGCCAATAACACATCACGAGTCTTAGACGGCGTCTTCACCAAACCGTACTCAACTAATTTGGCTTCTACTGCCGCTAAATTTAAGTAGGCCCGCGTTTCTTCTGTTCCATATTGTGGCGCCACATTAGTAGCCGTAATTTCTGACGGAATGTGTTCTAATAATGTCACGTCATCCAGGTAATCTCCATTATGCTCTTTAAGACCAACACCATAGCGTTTTGCCATCTGAGCTAATTCATAAGCATTCTTAAAATTAAAGGTTCCGACTTGTTCCGTTTTGCGGGTTAATGTTCCCGTTTGCCCCACAATAAAGGTCGGCATCGGTAAGCCTCTTTTTTCTAATTCTGTTTGCAACTGTAAAATAAAGGTTTCGTAAGTTTCTGTTGAGGTTAAGCCACCATTGGTTTCCTCTGTTCCCACTTCATAACCAATCTCAGGTAGATTTCGGGCTTTCCGTTCATTTTCACAAAATTCGATTAGATCAATGGTCCGTTCCAACACAACATCTAAAGGAATGACTTTCCCCACTTCAAAAGGGTCCTTTGTGGGATCAATCATCAATAAATCAAAGCCCGCCTCAATGTCTGCCACATAAGATTGTTGCCCTAACTTCATCGCCTCCTCTGTTGGGATGTGATCATTTCGTTCCTGATCACGTTGCCAAGGTCCCCCATGATCACGGCATAAATAATATAAATTATCATAGTCAATCGCTTCAGCTACATCGGCTACCGCTTGAGCAAAGGTAAACTGATTCCAGCCATTGACGTAGCCACCCCCTAATTCATCAGCATCCACTTGATTGCGACTCGCGATAAACATAACCGGATAATCGCCTTCTTTTGATAATTCCAATGTCGCTTGAACACAGTTCTTCGACATTGGGCCGATGCCTAATAACGTCGCACTTTTTCCTGTCTTTTGTAAGGTTAAAAGTCCTTCAACTACTGTTTTAATTGGTAATTTCTTCATCTCATCGCCATCTCCATCATTTTAATTTTCAATCATTTCATTACATGCCGAGTTTATTCTGATTTAAGATCGTCTAAATTCGGTTTCGTAAAGTGTAGAATTGCCACTGATACTAGTGTTCCTATTAGCATGGAAATCACGTACCATAATTTCCCATTCACAACAGGTAAAATAATCAAGCCACCGTGAGGGACTAGCGCTTCTACGCCATTCGCCATTCCCAAGGCCCCACCAATGGCACTGCCGATAATAATTGCCGGTAATACCCGTTTCATGTCTTTAACCGCAAAGGGAATCGCGCCTTCCGTTATTCCGATCAAGCCCATAAACAGGGCTGAAATCCCTAAATCGCGATCTTCTGAGGTGTACTTTTTACGATCGATTAAGGTCGAAATCGCCATCGCCAAGGGCGGAATAGCCACCGCAATCCGGTGTGCGCCATTAGGAGCGTAGATCCCTTCCGACATCAGGGCCAATGTAAAAGCCGTAGCCGTTTTATTAATTGGTCCCCCCATATCAACTGCTGTCATCGCACCAATAATCAAGCCAAGTACAATCGCACTGCCACCTTGCATCCGTCCTAGCACTTCTACTAACCAGTCCATCGCGGCTCCAATTGGCACAGCTATAACGTAGATATAAAGCATGCCTAAAACAAAGGTCGTCACGACTGGCACAATTAAAATCGGCATAATCGTGCGAATTGTTGCCGGCACTTTCCAAGTTTTACACCATCTGACAAAGTAACCGACCGCTACCCCCATGATCATAGCCCCTAAAAACCCAGTCTTAATCTGTCCTGCCCCAATTGGATTATTGGCAACAAAACCTAATATCATAGCTGGTGCTAAAGCCGGTTTTCCCGCTAGAGAATGGGCAATATAGCCGGACAATAATGGAATCATCATGGCAAAACCAGCAGCCCCTAGATCGTTTAGATTTTGCATAAAAGGACTCGTAATTTCCATCCCACTATCCGTTGCCTTACCAGTTGCCAAAGCAATTGCCAAGAAAATTCCGCCAACCACTACCGCTGGCAACATAAACGACACACCGGTGTTAAATGCTTTTTGCAAATCCTTTAACACTTTATTTTCTTTTTTCATGTCAAGTCATCTCCTTATTATCTGCTAATGAGTCGTTCTACAGTTTTTCAGCTCGATCGAGAACCTCTGTAGGATGTTTGATAACTTCCCCGGGATCAATCGAGATAACTTTCCCCGCTGCCATTTTCTCATCAAACCGCTCTTCTCCTTCAATCCCAATCGCAACGGCTAAAATTACCACATCAGCGGTATCCACCTCTTCTTGGGCCAATTCATTTTCAATTCCCATACTCCCTTGTGTCTCCACTTGTACCTCATATCCCCGTTTTCGACACTCTTTTTCAATCGCTTCCTGAGCCATGTAAGTATGAGCCACCCCAGTTGGGCATGCTGTAATTGCGACTACTTTCATTCTAATTCCTCCTTGCTCATCGACTTAAATATCAATGGCGCTTAATTGTTCAAAAATTTTATGCTGGTTTGTTTCTGTTAATAACCTATGTCTAAAATCATCGTCTAATAACTTTTTGCTTAATTGAGAGATAAATTTCAAATGTAATTTCCCCTCACTTTCCTCTGGTACACCGATCAAGAAAACTAAACGAACGCGGTCTTCATTTTGTTCCGACCACAGAAAATCTTCTGCCGTTCGCACCAATGCAATAAAAGGGTGTAAGACAGCCGCTGTCTTGCCATGTGGCATGGCAATTTGATAGCCGATAGCAGTTGGTATTTCCCGTTCGCGCTGCTGAACGGCTTCCTTCAATGCGAACTGATTGTCAATATACCCTTCCGCCAAGGCTTCCTCAACTATAAATTGGATCACCTCATCTTGCGTGGCTAATTGGCTATCTAAAAAGACTAATCCTTCTGTAATAACGGCTTTATTTTTTCCTTTTTGACTCACTTGTGCTCACTCCCAATCATCTTTAGCAATAAGGCTTTCGAAGAAACGCCTCTGATCTCTTTTAATTTTGTGGGATGATCAATAATCGTGTAAATATCTGATAATATCCCTCGCGTTTTTTTGATATCTCTCTCTGAGATACAAATCATAAAAATTACATCCACGTAATACTGACTCCACTTAAATTTTTTCTTGTTTTTAATGACAACAATCACTGTTTGTTCCACGTAAAGGGAACTTCCATGGGGCACTGCAGTACCAGATGGGAGATCCGTTCCTCCAAGCTCTTCTCGGTCACTAACACTAATGAGAAACTCTGGTTTAACAAATCCGCCTTCTACTAACTTAACTCCCACTTTTTCAACGAGCTCCTCTTTCGAATTATAATCACTATCCACCTCCATAAAAGCTGGTTGAATCACCGCCTCTAAATCCCCTTTAATTTCAGAGGTTTGCTCCCTGTGCTTGCGATAGCCCGCATTGATGATTTTGAGGATATCTTCATCACTTAAAAAAGGGGACACATGAATAACTTCGCGATTTGGCAAATTTATCTTGATGGTCGAAACTATTAAATCAAAGGAATCTAAATTAATATGCCCTAACTCTGGCACTGATGCCACCTCTAATGTATCTAAAGAAGGGACTTTGTTCTTAATTCGATTAATTAAAAATTCGGAGGTTGCGATGCCCATTTGACAGACAACTAAAATCTTACGATTTATTCTTGCCCGCTCAATCGCTGCTTGAAAATACATGGTCAAAAAAGCAATCTCATCCTCTGTAAAGACGATATCTAATTCTTTTTCATACTCACTCAAAACTAGCCAGATAACATTAAACGTCAGCGAAAACTCATTTTTGATGTGACTCGTAAAAGGATTTTCAGTTGTATTATGAAGTTTGAGCCGGTAAATCATGGGTGGAATATGATTTTTTAATTGCTCTTCCAATTTTTCATCTTGAGTAAAATCAATGTTTAGTGATTCAGAAACACTTAATAAAATACTTGTGACAATAGTTTGATCAATCTCTGCTTTTGGCAAATTCTTAAAGCGATTAGAGATTAAATGTTGCGCTAAATATTTGACCTCTTGTTCTGTATAAGTAAAGGTTAAGCGCAGAGCCGCTTTATTTAACATCTGGCTGGCACTTACTTCAAAAAAAAGGGTATCGTAATCCCCATCAACTTGCTTATCACCGAGTTGAATATGATGGCCGTTTATAATTCGATAAACAAGAATGATTAAAATATTTAAGACATTTTGAATATAATAATCCGAAATCGCATTAACATGTTCTTTGACATAACTGTAAAGAACATTTGTACAAACACTGACAACTTGTTCACCATAATCCCCTTCAAACAACTTGATTTTCTCAGATATGACCTCGTCTAAGTACCCATCAGAGTGACTTAACAAATAACGATTAAACTGTAGAAACGCTTTTTGTAGTTCTTCCTCACTGCCACTCAATTTTGTTCCTTGGGAGCTACTAGTTAACTTCACATCATTGCTAACCGTTAGAATTTGCATCACATAATCTAAAT
Source organism: uncultured Vagococcus sp. (assembly GCF_963518325.1). NCBI lineage: Bacteria > Bacillati > Bacillota > Bacilli > Lactobacillales > Enterococcaceae > Vagococcus > uncultured Vagococcus sp. Next base: position 48,778 of record NZ_CAUQJB010000008.1, read on the forward strand.
CATTTTTAATTGATGTTTTACTGACCATAAATAACTCTGATAACCCGTTAAAACTGATCCTCTCATGACTAAATAACAATAATTTCATCATTTGAATGCGCCGATTAAGAATTGAAAAAACATCAATTTCTGGTTCTCCACTACTCTGACCGCCTTCTTTAGGCAGCCTTAAGACAATCCCCACTCCTCTCTTTTTTTCAATGTAAGCGTCGGAACTGTTTAAGTAGTCTTCAACAGTTATCAATTCTGAATGAAGGGTTCGTTCTGATACTCCTAACTTTCTAGAAAAGAATTTAACCGTTCGAAACTCCTCTTGTTCGATTAATAGTTCTAACAACTCTTTTTGTCTCTTGGATAACATAATGATAAACACTTCCTTACTTTACTTCCTGTATTTGTTAGCGTTATCAAGTTGATAAGCTCATTATAGTCAGGAATTTATATTCTGACTATGACATTTCTTTGCAACAACTGATAACGCTTTATTGAAAGTTGTTGCAATTATGACTCAAAAAAAAAGGGGCGAATGACGACAATAGATATCAACAAGTGTAACACCAACTTTAATTTTGCAGCACAATTTGAGGCTAATAAAATAAAACGATAATGAATAAGAGATAATCTCTTCATTCATTATCGTTTTAGGATCTAACTACTGCTCCTATCGCTTCGTTAGTTCATTTATTTCCTCGTCACTTTCTCCCCTACAACAAGCTTTGGTACAACGCAATAATCTCTGCCACGCTTGCCGCTCTTGGGTTCCCTGGCGTACACACATCCTTAAATGCATCCTCAGCGATTGCTGGAATATCCTCTGCTTTCACACCTAACTCAGAAATAGTCGCTGGAATCCCAACCTCTTTACTTAATTGCTTAATTGCCGCTACTGCCACCTCTCGAATGTCTGCTAATGGCAAGGTATCAGCTCCTTGAAGGCCTAATGCCTTTGCAATGTCTCGATATTTCTCTCCCGTATAGTCTTGGTTAAATGCCATAACTGACGGTAATAATGCTGCACAAGCCACACCGTGAGGAATGTTGTACCAAGCACTCAAAGGATGAGCCATTCCGTGAACTAAGCCCAATCCCACATTAGAAAAACCCATGCCCGCAATGTATTGACCTAAGGCCATTGCTTCGCGCCCAGTTTGATCCCCTGCAACAGAAGCTTTTAGTGAGCGACCTATCATTTCAATGGCTTTAAGATGCAACATATCCGTTAATTCCCATGCCCCCTTTGTCACATAGCCTTCGATAGCATGAGTCATCGCATCCATTCCCGTGGCTGCTGCCAAAGTTTTAGGCATTCCCATCATCATGTCGCTATCTACAAAAGCCACAATTGGGATGTCGTGTGGATCAACACAGACAAATTTACGCTGCTTCTCTTCATCCGTCATCACATAGTTAATTGTGACTTCCGCCGCTGTGCCTGAAGTCGTTGGAACAGCTAGAATTGGCACACTTGGGTTCTTCGTATCTGCCTCACCTTCCAAGCTAATAACATCAGAGAATTCTGGATTGGTAATGATGATGCCAATCCCTTTAGCAGTGTCAATCGGTGACCCGCCTCCAATGGCAATGATGCAATCAGCCTCAGCTTTTTTGAAGGCCGTCACCCCTTTTTTGACTATCCCGACCGTCGGATTTGGCACAATCCCGTCGTATACCTCGTAGGCAATTTTAGCTGAATCTAATAAAGCTAAAACTCTTGTTGCAACGCCAAACTCAATAAGATCTTTATCCGTGATAACTAGCGCTTTTTGAAAACCTCTTGCTTGAACTTCTGGGATAATCTTTTCAATCGCGCCTTTGCCAAAATAGGCTGTTTCATTCAAAATCATTCTATTGACCATGTTTATTCACCTCAAAATAGTTTTTTCGAATCTCTTTACCTAGCTCTTTTGCGTCTTTTTCTTTTTTAAAGGGAATCGTTTTAGTTGATTCTTTGTAAGTAAGCACAAGAGAAAAATAAGTGTTCGTTGAATGAACCGAAACATTTTTCAAATTTTTTGTTGGAAATAACTGAAACAGTCCTTCTCTAAAATCAACTAATAAAAAATCCTTCGTACCAACCACTTGGTTTTTATTTGAAACAAATAGTTTTTCTGTTCTAATTTGTGCCACCAATTTTTTGTCCAATTGCTGAATTTCGTCAATACTTGCCAAGTTAAAGGTTTGATAAAGTTCATCAATTAATGGCTGATTTTTACTGCGTTTCTTTAACAGAAACAGAGCAATTCCACCAATAAGCAAACAACCAATTATCGTAAAAATCGGCGTGATAATTTGAAACGACGTATTTTTTTGCAAAAAGAGTTCGTTAAAAACGTACAACAGACAAATAACTGTCATCCCTTTTAAAAAAACCGTTAGCTGATTCAAGGTGTGACTAAAAGATATTTTCCGCATGAGAATTCCTTGGTTTAAAAACATACTCTTGATTCACCTCCATTAAGACTTGCTCCAAATAGTTTCTTAACTCTTTTTCATAATTAGTAGCTAAAATGTTTTTTAAGTGAAGTGAATTATGGACTAAGCTGTAAAAAGTAGACACAGCATCCATGTGCCCCTTTTGATTAACAGGTGCAATCATCACAATCAAACGAACAGTCAACTCCCGACTAAACGCAACCGGATGGGTCAGTTTTAATAAGGACATACTTAATTTGTTGACACCGTCTTCTGGTCCCCCATGAGGAATAGCGGTCTCAGGTGCAACCACAAAGTAAGGATAGTCTGGATTGTACTCTTTCAATATTTTTTCCACATATCTCGGTTCAATCGAGCGATCCTTCAGCAACGGCTTACTGACCAATCGAATCGCTTCTTGAAAAGATAAGGGATGATCACAAATTTGAATGTGTTTTAATGGCAATAGTTTTAGCAATGAATGCCTGTTTCCTTCCTCTACCTCTAACGTCTCTTCTTGATATTCCAGAGAAGAAAAGTAATGATTTAAGGCTTTTTCCAAATGATCCTTGTCACCAATATGGCCATATTGAGAAATTAAGGCCATTAACTTAGTTGTGTTAACCATCGCCGGTAGGTTACTGCCTTCCCCTCCACCTAGTTCCGTTTCAACTTTCTGCTTAAGTTCTCTTTTTTCCTGCTCATTCAAGAAATGTTTGATAATGAATGTTTGTCTAGTCGTATCTAAATAAACCGTTGAGAAAATAAAATCAGCGGATGGATTGACCTCATAAAATTCTCTTAAAGACATAAAACGAGTGAACTGAATCTGAGGAAACAACTCCTTTAAATTTTCTAACAGTAGTCTAGAAACCGAAATCCCGTGCATGCAAACAACTACTGCTGTTTTTTTTGCTTTGATTTCCCGTAAATCCTCTCTTAAAAACCCAAGAAAAATGATGGTTAAATAAACCAATTCCTGTTGAGGAAACCTAATGTTCAGCCTTTCTTCAATTGGCTGAATCGCTGATTCAACTAATTTATGAAAATAATCGTATTCACTTATGACTTCTTGTGATAACGGGTTAGAATCTGGCACACCAAATTTAATTCGATAAAACGCCGGAATCACGTGCTGATATAAACTGTTACTCAGTTCTTCTCGTTCTTCTATTTGAGTAATACTTAAGCGTTCAAAATTCCCAATGGCTTGCACAATAGCGTCCATTAGTAGTGGATCTGTTTGACTAATGCTATTTTGAATGGTATTTGTACTTAAAATTTGAATCGCAATAAATTGACAGTCATGTTCTTCCTCTTTGCCTGGTAGAATATCCCTAAATATGTCGTGAATTTGTTGGTAAATCAATGGGTCCACATAGGTTTCTAGCCACTCCATTTTAATCGTAAATCCCTGTGAACTTCTTAAAATCCCCATATAAATAACATACGAAAGTTGAATCAGCTTTGCCTCTGAAAAAAAGACCTGCCATTCTTTTTCCAATTGACTGATTCTATTCTCAATCTCTTGAATCAAGTCTCTATCAATGTTTAGCACCTTTTGAATGGTATGAAAAACGATACTATCTTCAACAATTTCTTTTAACAACATCATGCCTAATTTACGAATAGCCAATTCATCCCCACTTAACGAATAATTGGTCTTCCGTGAATACGCTAGTTGAATAGCTTGGTTTGTTAACCTTTCTTTGATTTTCTTCATATCAGAAAAAATCGTATTTTTACTGACAAACAACCTTTCAGACAGTGAGCTTAAGCTTTCATTCCTACTAAAAATAAGGATCAGCATGATATAATCGACTCGTTCATGATCAGAAAAATGGATCAGCGACGAACAAGTCTCAATGAACTGTTTTTTCTCCGGCATCGTTAGCTCAATATAAAGACGCTGATTTTTTTTAACAATCATTGGTAACTGCTCCTGAATTAAACAATCATTAATTTTTTTTAGGCGATAATTAAGTTGGCCTTTAGTCATTCCCAGTTCAGAAATCAGTTTTGTCATGGAAATGCCTGACTTATTCACAATCATTTCGATCATTTCAATCGTCATTGAATCCATTTTTGATCACTACTTTCTTTTGTCCAACTCTTATAGACGGATCAACATATCACTTTTACCTGTTTCAAAATAAGCATTTAAGACATTTCTCAATAAATAAGGTGAACGAGGAATGGCATCAATCGTGTCGCCAGCAATATGGGACGTGATCGTGAGATTATCCAGTTCCAAGAGCGGATCGTCTTGCTGAATCGGCTCAGACCAAATAACATCTAAAGCCGCTCCAGCAATTCTCTTTTCTCTCAAAGCTTCGACCAATGCCTCCTTATCTAAAATAGCAGCTCGAGCCGTATTGATGAGATAGGCACTAGGTTTCATCAAGGAGATTAAGGAATGATTCACCATATTCGTTGTTTCCGGTGTAACACGGGCATGAAGGGAGATAATATCCGCTTCTGAAAACACCTCTTCAATTGCTTTAAACCTTACCTTTAACCCTTCTGCGGCAATCGCTTCTTGATTGACAAAGGGATCATACACCAGCACCTCAACACCTAACCCGTTCAGTCGTTGAACAACCAATTTCCCGATATAACCTAGGCCGATCAAGCCAACCTTTAAGTTGGCAAGGGTAGTTTTATAGGGATCATTGGGAAAGCTTTTCCGCCACTCCCCCGCCATGACAGCTTGATGAGAACGAGCAATATTACGGGTTTCAGCAAACATTAAGCCTAAGGTAAAATCCGCAACAGGTTCAGCATTTCGAATGACGTGAATCAGGGGAATCCCTTTTTCTTTCACCGCCTCCCTTGCAACATGTTCAATACCACCTCGACAGGTCCCAATCAATTTCAACTGAGTCGCTGCCTCAATCATGGCTTTAGAAATTGGCGCAATATGCACTAATAAGTAATCTGCATCAACCATTGCCGCTAATATACCGGCTGGAATCTCAACGGCTTCTGGTCCCCCTTTCTCAATCAACAATATCTTTTCTTGAAATTGATCTTTCGTTAAATCAGAATACCATTGAAATTCAACAACCTCAATCGGTTCTGAAAGAGTTAATTCTAAAGCCGCTTCTTTTAAAGTTTCACTACTAACTAACCGGTCTCCAACTACCACTACTTTTGCCATTACGAAATTGCCCCCTCTATTTCTGCGTGTGAACCAGCTTCTAGTGCCGCTTGCTTCTCAAGATACCCATGAATGCCTTCTTTTTTCACTCGTACAAAGACATATAGAATCACATAAATAACAATCGCCAGCCCAATCCACAGTGGATTTTGTGTCATAAAAATTAAGAATAAGCCCCCCATAATATGATTCGTCATTACTGCAAAGCTACAAATTAATAAGGCACCAGCTGGAAGATTTACCCCAACTTCAATCGCCACTTCTGTAAAAATAGGAGCGACTGCTGTAATCATATATAAACCACCGACACACCATAGTGTGCCACTAATCAAGGATTTAAAAATATTCCCATTTGAAATACAGATAATTATTTCAATCATGTATGGAATCGCAATTAAATCAACCATTGGTAAAGTTTCATTTCCTGGTAAAATAATCGCTAAGACCAACACGATTGGCATTAACAACATCCCCGTCAGCAAGGTTGCGGTTTCACCATAACCAGCCGCATCATTAATGGCAAGGTACCAGACCCGATCTTTTCCACCAGATTTCGCTGTCCGTTTCGACGCATCCGTAATGGTTGTAAAAGCAGAAGCAAAAATGCCAGCAATTTTCGGAAAAATCGCCATGATCGCTGCCGTCGCAATCCCAACCGTCACAATTTCACCCCAGCCTTCAAAGGTATTCAAACGCATGAAGTTACCCGCTAGACCTAGCAGCATCCCTAAAATAAACCCTAATGAAACCGGCTCCCCCATAAATCCCAAGCGATCTTGAATGGTTTCCGGATTCCATTGGACTTTATTAGCCCCAAGTTTCGTTAAAAGCCAATCCATCCCAACTGCCAGCGGTACGGAACAAATATGGTGAGGAGCTGTCACGGTACAACTTGGATAACCATAATAGATAGACCAACGTTTGGCGACAATTTCAGAAAAAACTAAGCTGTATAAGTTAGATAAAACCATCAAGCCAATCGACAACCACAAATTCTTCGTTGAAATATACAGCATTGAGCCCCAAAGCATAAAGGAGTAGTTATTCCATAAATCCGATGGCATAAAAATATCAGTAAACTTCGTTATAAATAGCACCAATTGCATCACTAGCCCTAATCCTAAGAAAATCATTCCCACTTGAGTGGAATAAGCCACAACACTGGTAGCTTGCCAACCGGTATCCAAAATTCTTAAGTTGACACCTGTTTCTGCGACCATTCGATTAACAGCTGGTGTCACAATAGGCGAATAAGCACCGATGATCATATTAAAGCCTGTTAGCCCAATACCAGCATTCAACGCTGCACTAAAGGCCTTTTTAGGCTTCACTTTCATAATCAACGCAATAAAGAAGATAATCACCGGGACGACTATTGCCGCACCAAATGAATCCATTATTTTAGAAAGTACATCTAGCATTTTTCCATCTCCTTTTTTTAGGTCATTAAATAAATAATCAGGCACATCGTTTCATTTAATCATCCCCATCATCATCAAAAAGAGAGATACTTTCAGCATTTATCGGCTGAAAGTTTCACGATAAGAAGGCGATTATTTAATAGAAACTATCTAGTTAAAACATCCAGTGGCTGACTGCTCTCCCAACTTCAGTCATTCAATCGGCCAGCCACTCCCTCTTTCCACCTGCTTAGCTTTAGGCTAAACTTTGAACGGTTTTAAGCAGCTCTTCAAAAAATTCCTCTTCGCCCATGCCAGTTAGCAAACCAACAGAGTTGATTGTTGGCAGGTCATACTTCTTCTTCAAAGGACTTGTATGGACAATTACCTGCCAGCTCCCCGACTCTAATTGACTGTCAACACCATTTGGATTAACTTCAACCGTTTTTGCGCGGAAACCATTATCGGCTAAAAAATCTTTGACTTTTTCAGCCACCATTGAACTCGTGACAGTCCCTGAACCACACACGGAAATAATATTGACTTTTTTCATTTCATCCACCTATCTTTCTAATTTCTTGGCGCAAGAATGCCGGCTTTCGGTGTCACACCAAAACGATCGGCTAAATCCCATAGCTGTTGATCCGTAATTTTTTGAAGAATGCCAGCTGGTGTTGAGACCGCACGTAAATAGATATCGGCCGCTTTTTCGGCTGTCTCAACTAACCCAAAAGCATCGTCCATTGACTGACCCGCTCCCATAATTCCATGATGAGGCCAAACCACGATTCGTGTATCCACCATTTTTGCTGCCGAGGCCTCTCCCAACTCGACTGTGCCAGCTACCATCCAAGGTAAGATAGCCACCCCATCGGGAAAAACAACCAAACATTCAGTGATCATTTCCCAAAGGGTTTTTGTGAATTTTGCCTCATCTAACTCATGGACAAAAGTCATCGCTGAAATTGCAATGGAATGGGTGTGCAATATGACCCGGTGATCTGGATCTTCTTTCAACCGAACACTGTGACATTTTAAATGAGAAGCTAGTTCACTTGTTGGGACGCCACCTGTTTCTAACCCCCATAACACTTGATACTTTTCTCCATCCGCCGAGACTTTTAAGATTACTAAGTTATCTGCTGGATTCTGCCAAACATTCTTAAAGTATTTACCTGACCCAGAAACCAGAAAAATCAAGTTGGCTAGTTCGGGAATCTTAAACCCTAAATCCACTTCACTTAGGACACGGTCCGTATCGAGATAAAAGCTAACTTCTTCCTCATCTATCCGATAGCTAATGTTGCCACCATTTCTTTCAGCCCAGCCATTAGTCCATAAATTCCTTGTTGCCTCACACATTTCCTTAATAAACGGTGCATCGTAAATATTATGAATTTTAGTCATCTCTGCTACTCCTTTATCGTCGTATTAAAAAACTCACTAACAATTTGATAAAAAGCCTGTACCTCATTTACCGTCTTTATTTTGTTCATCACCTCTTCCGTTGAAAACATCTGCATCAAACGCTGTAAAACCGCCAATTGATCCGCTCCTTTTGCCATCCCTAATACAAACGTGCAATCAACATCAATCAGCGTATCAGTCGTCCCCATTTGACCGAACGCAATCGGTTTTTTCAGTTTAACCAGATAAATAAATGGTTTTTTTATAAATTGAGGATCTGTATGTGGAATTGCGACAGTAAAAAAAGGAGTTTGTAAGCCTGTTGGGTAGGCCTTTTCTCTTTCAATAATGGCGTCCAAGTAACCATCTTCAATATAATTCAACTGATTCAACTTCTGGTACACCCGTTGAAAATACTCTTTTTGGCCCCCTTGAATATCAAGAACATCAACCAATTCTTCGTTCAAATAATTTTGGGTTAATCCCATTGATTCACCTCCGTTCTGCCTTAACTAATTCTTAGTATACAGATTCTTTTTCACATTTGTTAACGGTTTCATCACAACTTTTTAAACGACCAGTAAAATAATTGTGATGAACTGGTGGAATCACTTATTGATTCTCCTCTAAGGATGTACCTTGAAACACGCCCCACTCTAATGATTATTAGTTCTTCCCTGTGACAATCCACACTTGATTAAATAATCGGATGATGTCGTTCGTACTGCCGCCTTTTCTTAAGTTAAGTCACGAATGATTGCCCCAATGCCTTGTCCAATATTTCTCCCCCAATCATTGATTGAGCCAAATAATCAAATGTGCCTAAAAGAAATCACCGCTAGATAAATTTACCACTTTACTAGTTGCCAGTTTAGTTCGTCATGCCTGTTTTAATACATTGATTACTCGCCTTCAGTTTTAAGAGTCTTATCCAACAGCTAGCACACCACGACAACTGATAGCCTAATAATTACGGTAGTGACTAAAGGTGACGTTATTTCCATAAAAAAACATCAAAAAATCTGAATGACGGTTTATTTTGTCTCAGAAAACGCAAAAAACGAGACTAGACTACCTGTCTAATCTCGTTTCAATTGATGCCATTATGAAAAAACAAACCTTTACAGCCACACCTATTCTTAAATAAACTTAAGCATTTTCTAGAATTTTGCGAAAAAAACTAGAAAAAAGCGCTTAAATTAGGTACAATAGATGAAGCTGGTGTAAAAGCTAGCTTGGCAACTGATTGACTAGTACTGTAGTCTTTTGGGCATCGCAGGGGGATTGCAGTCTCCTTGCGAGCACGCCATAAATTATTATTTAGTTGTCGTGATGGTGCTAACAGGGTCATTGTACGACAGTTTGAAAGCGGTGTCAAGAGCGTACGTTTATAAATAACAAAAAATATAAGCAGCTTCCTAGGTGATTGGTCTAGGTGATGTGTAATGGGATAATAGAGGTTGGTATACGAGTCTTCTAGCCTCCTATAGCTCAATATTTTATTTTTCACACTAATTAGTAACTTGTCTAAAGACCGATAATCATAATTAGACGTGCTAGTTAAGGTTATTATCGTTATAACACCAGATTTATCTATTTTTTAGTTGGTTAATAAACTAATGTATCACGCTGGTCCTGAAGTGGCAGCTTACTTCCAGCCCCCCCATCAAACTGGACATAGCATTTTCCTCTCTATCTATCATTTTCCGCAAATAGAGTAGGCATGAGTTTTTTGCCCACCCGTGGCTTAATGTCCCTTACTTTCCCAGGGACATTAAGCCGAAGTTAATAAATAAAATATTAAAAAACATTGACCTTGCCCACAGAAAAAATAGGCTAATATATCCAAATATACTAGCCTACTTAAACATTTTAGCAAAAGTTAAATTTATCTCATCTTCATGCTTTAGCCAATCTTTAGATAATGTCCCTGTGTAGCGAAAAGTCACATTAGTATCCATTTAAGTAATTCTATGTCCTCTTCACTGACCTCCTTTAAAAGACTAACCTTTTCTGCCTCATAACAAACAAAACAAGCATAATTACAATCAATAAATAACTGTTCGATTTTTATGTCTAATTTTTGATGAGACATTGAATATATATTGACGGTTTTCGTTTTATCCGTCTTAATATAAAACGAATCAAGTTTGCAACTCAGCCCCAATCCCAAATATTTAACATAACTTTCTTTTGAACTCCACAGATTATAGGCATGACTATTCATTTTAGCCCTTTCCATACGTCTACATTCTTTTTTTTCAATGTGGTGAAAATGGTTCAATAAAATTGATCCATGATTTCCATATTTTTCAATATCAAGCCCTACACACTTATCACTAACAGCGCAAACAACAAAACGTCCTGAATGAGAGATATTGAAGTGATAGTCTTGATTTACCAGGCTAGGTTTACCATATAGGTTTTTTCTAAAACAAATTGATTGTTTCTCAATAGACAAATCAATATACATGGCATAATAAACGATTATCTCTGCGAGTAGTGATCTCTTTTTGTCGTCATCAAATTTAAATCGTTTAATTTTTTCCCTTCTATTACTTGAAATAACATGCCAAAAACGGTCGATAAGGACAGTAGTTTCATACGAATCAATCTCTAAATAATAGATACGTAACAAGCCCTCTCCTCCTCCAATAAGATTAGACACCATCTCTTTGCTTAGACAAATTCAAATAGAAAAATAGGGGAATTGTACTCTATAATGAATTGGGTCTTTACATACTTTTTTATCACATATCCATCATTTTCCATGATTATCGTGTACGCCATTCCCAAAAAGTAAAGCTCGCAAAGGACGGTGCCTTTTTCTGTAAATGACCCTTCCGAAATAGTCGTTACATTTATTATCTTCGCTACAACTTTTGAGCAAAGCAGATAATGGTTGTCTAGATTCAGCAAATATAAATTTGAAATAAACTCACTTTCACTGCAATATCTTTTTTTGACACTTTCAATAACATTTTCTTGAAAAAACAGTGACAATTCCCCCTCGTTTTTGTTGTCCCCAAAAATATGACTCAATACTTTCTTTCCTATTCTGAACTTTTTAAAGAATCAACAAGATTTAACTTTCTCAACTTTCTATAAACCCCATAATTCACAAGAAATGTGCAACCGATAACTATAGCTAATGTGATAACTATATTACTCATCCTTAACTCAACTAGATAGCCTCTAACATTAGTGCTTACAAGCGAGACAAACACGCCTAAGAATTTTATCCCAACAATCATGCCAAACACAGCCCCTACAAATAGTGAAGGAATACTATCAAAAACGATTAATTTGAATAACTCACTATTTTTAAATCCCAACACTTTTAATGTTGAATATTCCTTGGTTCTTTCCACAAATTTTAACATTCCTAGATTATACAAAATGACAATACTTAAAAGGATCGATGCAAAGATCATTGCAATAATTACCGAGTAAATACTTTGCATAATTTCATTTGTACTTGCAAATTGCTCCTCCAAGGTTGTTATTGAGGTAATATTATCATTATCTCCCTTTAAGACGTTCTTAGCAGTCAAATATGACGTAGGTAAAAAGTCATTCCCTTTTCCCTCCCAGTATCTCTCAGAAACATAAATGCCTTGAGGAAAAGGTATCTCAATTATCTTTGAAACATCGTATTTCTTGAAACTAGAACTTATCGAATCTTTCATGGCGATAGTGTCATTCACGCTTATGCCCAATCTATCAGCTAGTTTTTTTGATATCATGACTTGTTCTGAGTTAAGATGAATTGGCTTTGATCCTCCCAACTCAATAAAATCACCTTCACTTATTACGGTAATATTCGTCGTTTCAATGATACTATCAACATCTATTTCGACGATCGATTCTTGAATCCATTGTCCTTTAAAGTTATCTAATGTTTCGATAGCATCTCTATCAGTAAATTTGCTTACGTTTACTTTTGATTGGTATGAAAATACCGTACCATACACAAAATGATTGCTATAGCGAACGGAATCCCTAAGACCTATAGCTGATAGAATCAGAACAACACTTCCTAGTACCCCAATAACACCAATGAGAAAACGTAACTTAGTTCTAAAGATATCTCGTATTACCCAATTCCATTCATATCCTAAAAACCCTACATTCACTTCCTTCTTATTCCCAGAGTTTTGTGAATTTTGATTTTTCATAATTAATGCTGGATTACTTACTACTAGCTTATAACTTGCCACTAAAGCTCCTAAAGAACAAATTAAAATAACTGCAATAACAAGAATTAAAGACCTTGCAGATATAGGAATATCCCAACTTGGCATCACATGAAACTTTTGTTGTCCTCGAATCAGTAAGTTACCCAAATAGAAAGAGCAGGCATATCCCGATACCGTTCCTAGTAGGCTTATTAACATCCCATAACTCAAGTAATGAAACAATATTTGACTTCTCGAAAAGCCCATTGCTATCAATGTTCCAATTTGAATTCGCTGCGAACTCACTAGCCTACTAATAGTTGAATAAATTGTCAATAGTGCCAATAGTAAAAATATTATTGAAAACAAAATCGACACTTTCTTTATTGATTCAATCTTACTTGTAAAATAAGTAAGATTTGGATTAGTCTCTCTATCTATATAGGAAACCATTTTATCTTCAAGAATATCATTAACTTGATTTCTGACCACTTTTGATTTAGACTCACCCTCTAATTTCAACTTTAAACGATTGTAGACAATAGGTGATTTAATTAACGACTCAAATAAATCCCTTCCTACAACCATATATCCATAGGATTTGTGATCTGTTGGTGTCACAGATCCTGGGCCAGTATACCCTATATATTCCGGATTCATGACTATCCCACTTATTCTTATTTTCTTCGCCTCATCAGCAACTTCAATTTGAATAGTATCTCCCACGTTTAAATTCAAAGCATCCGCATAAAACCTGTCCAACCAAACACCAGATTTATCACTATGATAGTCTTCACCACTGACGACTCGGAGGGAGGAGACATTATTATTTTCAGAAGATATTATCTGAAAATCAGCACTTTCACTTTTATGAATGACCTCTCCACTAACAAAAACCTGCCTATCAACATCTTCAACCCCGTTTAACCGTTTTATTTCTAATAGTTGGTCTGTGGTTACTCCTGTTGTTGTTATCCATGCATCAGCTAAATTAGTTTCTTTAAAATATTTTTCACTGTTAGTATCCATTGAATTCCATAACCCTTCAATCCCTGAATAAACAAGCAGGCAAAGAAAGGTCATCACAAATACCGAAGCAAATTGACTTTTATATGACCATAAATCTCTCCTTAATTTCTTCATTAAATAATACATTACAACACTACCTCCTCAGGAGAGAGTGGAGTTTCATTCGTTTCAATTGCAACAATGCTTCCATCTTTCATGGTAATAACCTTATCAGCAAGTTTTGTGATTTCAGAATTGTGAGTGACCATAATTATAGTTATTCCGCGTTGGTCTGAAATTTTTTTAAGTAGTTTCAAGATGTTTTTCCCAGTCTCGCTGTCTAATGCTCCCGTTGGTTCATCGCACAATAATATCTTAGGGTTTTTACAGATGGCTCTAGCAATAGAAACTCTTTGCATTTCCCCGCCTGACAAGTTTGAAGGAAAGTGTGTTTTTCTATCCTCCAAACCCACAGCTTTTAGTATTTCATCTGCGTTTAACGAATCATTTGATAGTTTTCGTGAAATATCTACATTTTCAAATGCGTTCAAGTTAGGAATCAAATTATAAAATTGGAAAACAAAGCCTATGGTCGCTCTTCTATACAGTGTTAACTCTTTATTTGAAAAATCACTAATCTTTTTCCCATCTATTGTGATTTCCCCTTCTGTTGGTGAGTCAAGCCCACCTAAAAGATTCAGAGTCGAACTTTTTCCAGAGCCCGATGAGCCTAAAATAACAACGAAGTCACCTTGATTGATTTCAAAACTTATTTTATCTACCGCCTTAACAACTGATTCTCCAACTTTAAAAAATCTTGAAACATTCTCAAATTTTATTAATGACATATCTATCTCCTTCTCTTTTTACTTAGTTATACTCTGTTGATATTGGTCTTTAGAATAACTGCTAAAGTAGTTAAAATACTGTTTCAAATATTCCCTATCAATAACACTCCATTCAAAGCCGATTTCCTGCAACACCTTAACAGTGAAATCACTATTATACTTGAAATCACTTTTATAAATTGACAAGCCTTTAGACAGATCATTTACGCGAATCTCTTTTAAATACGCATCATTTTGATTTGCTACCAATTTGTCTACTGTTTCTAAAAATTCATTATCTTCAACAATTTTTACATTAATGTTTAACTCCAATAAAATTTTAATCAAATCTTTACTTCGCAAATAATGATTATTATTAATGTGAAAAATATTATAGTCCATATTATGTTGACTCAAATTGACTATTGCGGCAGCTACTTCATTTACTGGAGAGAACTCAAAAGGATACGTTTCTAATGACGTAGGTATTTCCCCTGAATTTATCATTAGTAATAGACGTTGAGTAAATGCATCTGACGATTGATTACGCTGAAAAACCCCATCACTACTTCTATTCGTAACATTTCCAACTCTAAATATGAATGCATTCAAGCCTTCTGAAATCTCTTGGAGAATTATTTTTTCAGCCTCAAACTTAGATTTTACATACACATTATTTAGCGGCTGACCGACATAAAGATCACATTCCTTAAATTCAATCTTAGTGTTACCATCGGTCGATGAGTTCTCTAATCCATTGTTTCCAGAAATTGCCAGTGTTGAAATATGCAAATACTTTGCACTCGATTCTTTTGCGAAAGCGATGATTTTTTCAACTGCCACAACATTAATCTGATAGATACTATCATACCTACTATAATGCTCAACCGACCCAGCCGAATTAATGATGAAGTCAGTAGTTTCCTTAAGAGATAAATAAGCTTCTCGACTCATTCCAAAATTTTCTTTCAAAACATCACCTGAAATTATCGTTACTTTTTGCATAATACGTTTTATTTCATCTGAAGAAAAATAGAAATTTAGAACTTGATTCATTCTTTCTTCAGCAGTCTGATTTTCACTAAATCGAACGACACAATGAATACGTTTGCAATGATTCAGTTTTGCTAATTCTAATAATAAGTGTGAACCTAAGAAACCTGTAGCGCCAAATAATAGAACATTATCTAATTGATTTTCTTCAATAGTGCCTTGGGCTCTGTATTTATTCTTTAAAAGAACATCCTTAACCTCTTTGGTCGAAATAACTGGCTCTAATATGGTATTTTCTGTTGATTTATTTCCTTCAAGAAATACCAAGAAATCTTTCAAAACGGGGTTATCTAAAAAGTCCTGAAGAGTACAACTAATTCCACTATTTTGAATTTTATCCAAGACATCGATTGCTAATAATGAGTCTCCACCAAGCTCATAGAAGTCGTCATCCAATTCTATGTCAGATACTTCAAGCACCTCGCTCACGATTTGAAGTAACATACTTTCTAGATCATATTCCACATGACATTCTGCCTCAGTTTTATTGATACCATCAACTGACACCTCTTCAAAAAAATACTTTTTATTCATTGGGTATCTATATGTCGGGATTTGCCTCCAGTTAAAATTTCGATAGAGGAATGTAAAATTAATCTCTTTCCCCAATTTAGAAATAAAGTAGCTCAAAGTGTTATAAAATTTTTCTAACGTTTTTATATTATCGCTATTACTCACTTCATCCGTAATGTTATAAACATCACTATTGGACAATTCCGGTATGACTTCATTTAAGAATGACGTCCAGTTTAGAAGAACATCTACTTCTGAAGAACCACCTCCATAAAAAACATCCATGATATAATTAATCTCTTGTCGATTAAAATGAAAATCATAGCCATTGGTTAATTCGCTTATCGAGTCAGTATTATTGATAAACGATAACAGCTCTCTTTTATTTTTAACAATCATAAATAGGTTATTTTTGTAGTCATTGCTTTTTCTAGAAAGCGAGTATACGATATCACCAAAAGATTGTTCATTTTTTAACAATCCATTCAACTCTTCTTTAATCTTAACTAAATCATTTTCGTAATTGTACGACAGAGGAATAAAATACAGAGGTAACTCTTCGTTAAGATCTAATTGTAATTGACTGGTATATCTTTTAAGCCTAACATGTACATTAGTTCCCCCAATCCCAAATGAACTTAATGCGATGTCATTTACTTTAGTTAAAATATTCTCTTTAGGAAAAGAAAATAAACTCGCATACTTATTTAAGTTATGATTGATTTTTTTTAAATTTATATTTGCTGGAATAACATTATTTTTCATGATATACATTGCTTTTATTAATGACGTAATCCCTGCCGCTACGTCTAAATGTCCGACGTTAGCTTTCACACTCCCAATTGGAATGGGTGAGATCTGACTATTATATACTTTCGCAAGTGCTTTTATTTCGATAGGGTCACCTAGTTTGGTTCCGGTACCGTGTGATTCTATATAATCTGGCAATTTTTGACTTAGGCCTTCACCCTTAATCACTTTTTCTTGGGCCTTAGCACTTGGAGAGGTAAACGACATTTTATCCGAACCATCATTATTAATACCTATATAGTCTATAACTCCATAGATAGTATCTTTATCAGCTAATGCTTGAGAAAGTTTCTTTATAAGAATTACAGAGCATCCATTGCCTTTCACTAGTCCATTTGCCTCTTCATCAAAAGGCCTACAAGTCCCATCGCTTGAAAAATTATCCTCTGATCTAGAGATATAGCCTTCGTTATGTGGAAAAGAAAGTGAGACGCCTCCAACTAATGCAGATTCACACTCTTCATTTGCAATACTTGAGCAAGCATAGTTTAGTGCAGCTAAAGAGCTTGAGCACGCATTCTG
Organism: uncultured Vagococcus sp.; assembly: GCF_963518325.1. NCBI lineage: Bacteria > Bacillati > Bacillota > Bacilli > Lactobacillales > Enterococcaceae > Vagococcus > uncultured Vagococcus sp. The sequence continues at coordinate 66,068 of NZ_CAUQJB010000008.1, forward strand.
AATGTTTGTTGCTGGTCCAATTAAATTCAACTTATACGCGACTCGTGTTGCTAAAAAGTCTTTATCATTTCCTATCAATAACCCATAATCAATACTATTTTTATCAATCTTCGCGTTAAGTAAATTATTTATTAAGTACGAATTAAAACTACTTGAAGCAAAAACACCAATATTTTTTTTTATTTGCCGATTTGAATAGCCACTATTCTCCAAAACCTCATAGCAAATCTCTAAAAAAAGTCTGTGTTGCGGATCCGTGTACTTTGCTTCTCTAGGGCTCATAGAAAAAAATTCATGATCAAAATATTCAATTTCATCTACACTAGAGTATGTATTAACTATATTAGGATTACATTCTTCTTTATTTGTAAAAAAGTTTTCCCCTGAAACAAGTTTTTCAAAAAAGATATTAGTATTGCTTGCACCACCATAACGCCCCGAAAATCCCACAATTACAATTTTATCTTCATTCATACAATCCCTCACCTTATTCTATTTTGTCTTCACTAATCATTTTCAAAATATCTCTACCGGTCCCCAATTCAAACATATCTGCAATATCAAAATTCTTTAATTCAAAAACGTCAACAAGTGTATTATATATCCTTGGAATATGGATGGAGTTAATCCCAATATTGACCAAATCATCGTCCAAATTAAAATCATTATGCTCAACAGCTTCTGATATTATCACACTAACTTTCTCTTCATCAGATTTCCCCTCAAGTGAAACACTTCTCTCTTCATTATTTAAATACGGTATAACATGATCCCGTAGCTTCAGAAAATTAATTTTTCCATTAGCGGTCAAAGGAAACGTACTTAGCTTTATCCAAAACGTCGGTATCATATAATCAGGTAACATTTTTCTTAATACATTCTTTCCCAACTTTTGAGATATCTCTTCATCATATACATAATAAATAACCAAATGAGATATTCCCATACTTGTTTGAATGCAGTCAACTACACTCTTACCTCCTTTAAAATAGTTCTCAAAAACCGTCTCTACCTCACCACATTCAACTCTGAAACCTCTAATTTTATGCTGTCTGTCTGTTCTACCTAAAAATTCTATTTGATAATCATCGAGAATTTTCACTTTATCCCCAGATAAATAAACATTTTCTCCATTGGACAGTTTTACAAACTTTTTATCATTAAGGATTTGGTTATTTTTGTACCCGCTCGTAATACTCGGTCCCCCAATAGCTAATTCTCCTGCAAATCCTTTTGGTAAGAGGGCTCTACTTCTCTCATCAACGACAAAACTTCGTATGTGAGGCAACGGTTTTCCAATAATATTCGCTCGATTTTTCTCAATATCGTCATGACTCACCTCATAAAATGTCGAAATGACTGTTGATTCTGATGGACCATATAAATTAAATATTTTTTGAGTCGTTAATGGATATTTTTTAATCCAGGAATCTAATATTGAGAACTGAAACGATTCGGAAGCAAAAAGCATATACTTTATAGATAATTTGTTTTGATAATCAAACTCTACCTCTTTTAATAATTTGAAAGCAGTTGGTGTTTGAGTTAGTACTGTAACGTTATTTTTCATTAATAAATTTCTAAATGCTCTCGGTGATTTTTTTATCCTATCATCAACCACAACTAACTTTGCACCAGAAAATAACGAAACGTACATCTCCCAAATGGAGGCATCAAAACTAAAGGAATGTGCAAATGCCCAAACTTCTTTACTTGAAAAGCCAAGTGTCTTTATGACTGAGTCAAGCATGTTGTGCAGATTACTCCTAGAAATCGGAACGCCTTTCGGCTTGCCCGTTGTACCAGATGTATAAATAATATACGCTATTTTATTCTCGGAGTGATGGCAATCCAAAGAGAAATCATCTGCACCTAACGTTTTATCCATACTCTCTAAAACGTTTGCATCAATAATTTTATACTCTTTTAGATCATGAAAAATGTCTTCTTTTCTTTGTAAAGGCACCTCTTCCGGGATAGGAATATAAACTTTTTTAGCTTGTATAATTGCCAAAGAGAGAGCCACCAAATCAATACTTTTTTTTATCGAAACAACTATGTTTTTATCACATGGCCAATTAGTTATTAGCCAATGTGAATATTTATTAACTTTTTCTTTTAGACCTCGAAAAGTTAACGTTCTCGAACCATGTAGTATAGCGATTTTATCTGGGGCCTTTCTTACATTTTTTTCAAATCTAGCAAATAGGCAATCATCCTCAAGTTGTACGACACTACCACTATTTAGACGTTCGACTTCACTATGAATGTCCTTCGAATCGTAAAAAGAGTAACTATTAATGTCTACCTCACCCTTGAGAATATTAGCTAATACATTTTTATAAATTTTTTCAAGCTCAAATGACTCAAAAAATGTGCCTAATTCGTAATTCACTTGGTACCTATTATCTAATTCAGTAACAGTAGAAGTCAGTTCAAATTGAATGTATTCATGATTAAAATCTATAATGTTTGTCGTACAATCTTTATACTTTGGCAAAATATCATTTTTGTAAAAGGTAAAACAATTATTAATTTTATCATTCTCAAGGCTTAAAATTTGTCTATTATCCGCATTTTGCTTTTTTAAAAGTAAAAATACATTTTTTTTGATAGTTGCTAAAACTTGCGGAAAATCATCGCCGATTGAAAAATCAATTTCAATTGGTAATGTATTCACAAAATAACCAAAAATTTTACGAGTCTTCTTGTTCCTGTTTGCAAGCGGTATTCCAATCGATATCGTTTCTTTATTGAGAATCTTCGATATTACAATTGCGTGAACGCTTAGAAAAAAAACGAATGGACTAACTGAGTATTGAGTTAAAATATTCTGTATTTCGTCATAATTTACAATTTCAAACTGTAAATTCCTACCAATCAATTTATCATCTTTTTTCTTTTGTGTTATCTCAGGAAGGCCTAAATTAGTATACGTTTTTTCCAGTTTAGTTACTGACGACACAAATGCATCATCAGTTAGAGAAAGATAACTGTCAGTCCTTACATCTTCGATCAATAAACTAAGATTTTGTTCGTCTAATTTGCTGTTGTACAACGTTGCAGCTTTTTCAAGAAACGAATAAAAACTATAAGCATCTGCTATTATGTGAGAAACAACACAAATAGCCGCATAATCTTCTACATTTTGTTTACTCCAGTACAGATTTATCCTAATAAGCTTATCTTGTTCCAAATCAATCGATTCTTTATGATAGTTCGAAGCGATCTCCCTAATGTTTTCCAAAAAATCCTCAGTACTTAACGCATCGATACTTCTTACTTCAACGGAATGATTTATTGCACTATCGTGTTTCATATAAGTAGCATCATCTTCACTTATAAAATTAACTTTCAAAATTTCCTCTGTATTCATTAGTTGTTCTAAAACAGCTTTCATTCGCTCTTTATTAAACATTCCCGATAAATGAAAGGAGTATACGATATTATACGAGGGATCTTTTGGGTATTTTTGGTAATGTGTAAATAATTGCTTTTGTAATTGATTTATCCTAACTTTTTTCATTCGGTAGCTCCTTTTTGTCCCATAATTTTCTGTGCGATATAATTTGGTCTTTGATTAATAAAAAAATGATGACCACTCATTTTGCATATCTCAACTTCCCCTTCCACGAAATTTTTCCATTTTTCTATTTTGTCGACATCAACTAGTGGGTCTTCCGTTCCAACTAACAAAGTTAAGTTAACCGAAATTGGGTTAATAGTTGCATTTATCCTCAAGTCAGCATATTGAGAAAGTAAGTCAAAGTCTTTTTTCATAGTGGGATATAAATATTCAACCATGATGCTTTTCTCCTTGAGTGTAGCCATTTCAGGAAAACCTCCAACCTCCTCAATAAAGTCCGCAAGGTCTTTTTTAAAAAAATTAAAATACTCTCTTTTTAGTTGATTAGGTGGATTCACTCCAGATAGGACAATTTTAACAATTTGTTTATTTAACCTCTTACTTCTCCCAACTTCATAGGCTAAGTACGCTCCTAAGCTATGACCGTACAGGATAATTTCAGAACTTTCTGAACATTCCGAATATACTTTATCGCATAAATAGTCGACTGTTTCTGCAAATGTTCTAACTGCTTCTGTTCTAAAATCCAAAGTCTTATGTGTAATCCCAGCATCAAAAAAAGAAGTAATGTTCCTATAACAGTTTTTATTCCCTCCCGAATAGGGAAAAAGAATGACTTTTGATTTACTCATTTTTTTTCTCCATAACGGACTGCTTTAGAAATGCTAAACCACCAACATGATATTCTGTTAGGGCAGCAATTTGATATTTCATATTTTTTTCTTGCCCCTCCGCTTTCAGTATATTGAGATAGCCATTCACTAAATTTTCTGCAATGATTTTTAGCACATCAGTATTTTCATCAATAGTCAAATCCGGGACAACCATATTGTTAATAATATCCAATAAATCTGAAATATAATGCTTGTCGTTCTCCTCCATTTCACGATCAAATATCAAAATAACACCTTCTTTCACGGGCAAAATATGATTGAACAAAATAAATAATAAACCTTCTTGAAGATTCTCAGAGCCAACGAAAGGGTTACTAGCGAGGAGTTTAGATATAAAGGTCAATTTTTCTTTAGCCTCAACAGTCAGAGCATCAAAAATACAATTTTTTGACTTAAAGTAATTGTAAATATTACTCTTTGAAATACCACATTCCTTAGCAATATCATTCAAGGAAGTCTGTTTGTAGCCACCTGACATAAACAGCTTACTCGATACATCTAGAATTTTATTTTTTATTTCTATCTTTTGGATTTGCATAATTAGACCCTTTCATCTTCAATAAAGTCCAATCGTTCTTTATTGAAATTATAATATTATATTTCCACCTAAAAGTCAATAATCATAAAAAAAAAATCCTAATAAGCTCGATAAAAAATATTTACACCTAAAAAGAGTTATATCTCTCAACATAATACTATTAAATAACAAAAACATATATTATGTTCGTTTTTTTAGCGAACTGTTCATTTAAACCCAACTGTGCTCAATATAACTATGCTATTTATCGAATAATCTAAAAACGACTTGTCATTATTAAATTAACTAGTGACTCTCATTATCCAATTATCATAATATATAATGCTTGGCTTGACTCTCACTTCAGATTTTTTTCTTATTTCAACACTATAAATAAAAGTGTTTTCTACAACTGTCAACTCTAATGTAATTTTAACATATATCCGCCACGGTATATAATCAAACAGACAATTCATTAGCTTATCTGCGTAACCATCAGAGAAGAGACATATTTTCAGCTGTATCCAACTCAATATTTAGCGGTGGAAGCTTTCATTACATTGGCCTTATTCTAACGAATTCATTCGTTAGAATAACAGTAGCAATTAAACACGAATGACGTGGCTCTTACGTCTATTAAATAACAATATTCTCACATCAGAACCTTTTGGAATTGAGGCAATCAAACAAGATATCAAGAATGCCTGTATACTCACGATAAATTTTCCTGCCTAGGCAGTTTGAGCCATGACCTCATCGTAAATCAACATATTAAATTTTATTAAAGATTAATTAGTCTAATTTATTACCAAATCAAAACCTCCAGTGAGGACTGTAGGTTTGCTCTGCGGCTGAAAGGCCCTCTGAGTGGTCTCCCTTTTGCACCACATTTACTCACGGATTCTGAAGAATCTCATTCTATTTTCTCTTGTTTTTTCTCCTGTAAACGGATCATACTCTTCGATTAACGTCAGTTGATCTGCTACATAATCCTCTTGTATTTGATTTCTTATGTATTCTTTGATTTGCTTTTTGTTTAGCCCAACAGTATCCACATAATAACCACAACACCAAAATTACGATTACCCTATCTATAGTTTAGTTCAGCATGTCGATCAAAAATCATTAGACTACTTTTTCCTTTGAGATAGCCTATGAAACTCGAAACACTTTCTTTTGGAGGGATACTTACTAATAAATGGATATGGTCTTTACATGGATTCGCTTCTATTATTTCCACTTTTTTCCTTTGACATAATTCTCGTAGAATTTTCCGTAAACGAGCTGTCTTCTATATTTCGGCGCGAACACTAAGAGAATAACATTTTTTTATTACCTCCCTTAAATATGTTATAATCGGTTTCTAGGAGGTGTAATTATTGAGAGAATTACTAAGCGCCGCCATTAAACAAGGAAAAAAGATTACATTATTTTTTGTAGATGGAACTGAGCTTGATGAGATAAGCGCAACTGGAAATTATAAAATCTTCGGCAGTGGTGATATCTTATCCGTAACTCGTTGTGATGATCCAACCCAAAATTTTGTTATTAATCTTTCACTTGTCAAATATTTTACAGCTTCATAGTCACATTGCCTACCCTCGCTATTAAAGGTAGGTTTTTTAGTTATTCTTTCGAGTATTCTAGATATTACTAACTATGTTATAATTATCCTCGACTAAATAGATTGGAGTAATTATGTATGACAAAATTTTATACTATCTTTTGTATTGTAGCTGCTGTAGTACTGTTTCCTTGTTTAGCTATGATCGTTAGTGGGTTTAAAAATAAAAAGGTGTTATTAACCATTTTAGGTTTTATTTTCCTGATACCTTGCTTATATATCGTGTATATAGCGTATGTATTTATCGCCCTATCGACTATTGATTTCAGTGGTTAATCTGGTGATTCTTTCTGGAATTAACGAATTACGATTCCTCTAATTTCTTTTTGATTTTTTCCGCAAAATGTCTGATATCAAGTTCAATCGATTCACCGCTTTTAAAAGTGTACTGGCAATATAATAAAATTTTGTCGAGATCCCGAACTTCTTTTTCTGTAAATTCCATTTTTCTTCACTCCTTCTTATTTAAAGTAATCCCATGTGTCAACCTCATGAAGCTTAACAACTATTTGCGTCTAAACGTTTTTCGAAACCACATTGATTCGTCTTCACTTTTAGTTGTCAAATGCTCCATACATTCACGAGTAATAATATAGGTAGTGCCAAAAAGTCGAATTTGTCCGTCTAGGAACCGTTCAGGATACGTCTGATACATTTGCCTAACATAGTTCGGTTGGTAGCCCCAGCGTCGACTGGCTTCGGTAGCCATCATTAAATCAGGACTAGTTAGTTCATATTTTTTCAACTGGCGGCCTCCTTAGATTTACCAGGTAGCTTATTGAGTCATAATATTCTACCTAGTAAATCATAACTTTCTCTAAATCACTTTAGATAGTAAGATTTGATTGTTTTTTAACCCCGCTATTATCAGTCGTCCTCTCGAATATCAATGCACTTGAGCAAACCGCACTAAGCAATTTTTTATCTCCTTACCTAGAGCGAAAAAAGAATGGCGAGAAACATACCAGTCATAATCATCCTTCATGACATTGGGTTTGACTCCCCAATAATAGAGAGAGCCAAATTATCTTTAGGTCAAAGACTCAATATCCACACCAAAATCTTGCGAACAATCGCGCCATCATTTCTATGTGATATCCACCAAGGAATAGCTTCTTTCTGAAGTTAGTAAAAAAACATTCATAGTCTGATGCGAAAGATATCGAAGGTGTGTTGAGAATACAATGGCTAATTTTTTTTGACGCAGATTAATCAACCGTGCTTTCGATTACCTTAAATAAATGTTTATTATATAACGTTTTAAATAACTTACTAGGATATTCATTACTAAGGCTATTCAGTTTCGCCCTAGTAATTTTAATATCTTTTAGATAAAACATCATCATGTCTTCTGCCTTATTACCGCTTACTTCAATCATGTTTTCATAATCATTAATTAAATCAAGGATTTGCATCAATCGATCATTACTATTAGTGATTGATGCCCTTGCATTATAGATATCACACTTAGTTGATAAGGTTTCAACTTTATTTCACGAAACCATCGATGAGGTTATTTCGGTCGTCTTTGGAACTTGGTTCGTGAATTTAAGCTGATTGGCAAATGATAACCCAGTCTTGTAACCATATCTTTTTTCTCCGCTTATGATAAACTTACTTGCTATAAGCTTATCGTCACTCAAGAAAGTTTCTTCATTTAAATAAGGATTAGTGAAAGAAAAATAATAGATGCCTTTCTCAGCACGACTTATCTCCTTGCATTTATATAGATTTGATAAATATTTTCTAAATGAATTTTGCTCCACCCCATATTTTTCTTCTGAATATATATATCTCAAAATTATCGGTTCGTTTTTGCCAAAATCTTCTAATAACACTTCTTTTAGCCTCATTTCTTTAGTCATACTATCACCCCTTTATCCCCATAATAGCTCAAAATTAAACGTTTTTAATTCTTTTTTGCGATATCGAGATTATAAATTTTCGAATGAAATTTATTCAAAAAAACATCAGCCCCTTTTCCCATAAAAAGGAGCTGACTTTATAGCAGCAGATGAGCCACGTAACAATAAGGATTGTGATACTGCGCTTTGGGCTTTTACTATTGGCCCTTATTCTCGTGGCAATCACCTGCATTAACTATCTCGTTTAATGGTCTTTAGATCTGTCACTTCAACTTTCTTCTCTCGATTCCTGGATTCCCACCATCATTTAACTAACCCATTCATTTAATAACTGCCACGCCCTAATCTAACAGGAAAGGATTTTTAATTAACAACCTCAGAGCTAAACAAGGTAGTTTTAGCACTATCGTAACCGCCAGTCATGATGGACTTCCCTCCCCTTACTCCTTAATCCCCCCTGCTGTCACACCAGCAATAATATAACGGGACAAAAACAGATAAATCAGCAACAGAGGGATGATTGTCAAGGAAATTCCCAAGTACATACTCCCAAATTCAGTCCGGTAGACATTCGTCTTTAATAATTGAACCAACATTGGCAAAGTGTACTTCTCCGCATCATTAATCAAGATCAGTGGCATAATAAAATTATTCCAGGTTTTGACAAAGGTAAAAATCGCCATAGTTGCCAGACCCGGTTTCATCAATGGCAAGATGATGCGGTGAAAAATCTTGATTTCCCCTGCCCCATCTAAGCGAGCCGAATCGGCTAGATCCGGGTGGTAAATCGTCTCTAAGTACTGCTTAAGAAAGAACACCGTGGCAGGAGAGGCTAAGGACGGCAAGATGATTGGTAAAAAACTATTGAGCAAATTAAGACGCAACATAAACTGATAAAAGCCAATCAAACTAATTTGTGGGGGAATCATAATCAAGCCCACTACTAAAGCAAACAAGCTGTTTTTCCCTTTAAACTCGTAGGCCGTCAGTCCGTAAGCAGCAATCGCTGAACTATATAAGGTTAAGAGGGTCGAGAAAAAGGCAATCACAAAACTGTTTTTAAAGCCTTGAAACACATTAAAGCCTTTACTCGTTAAAGCCTGCCAATTATAGGCCAAGCTACTGCCCGGCAAAAGAGACAAGCCTTGTTGGATTTGCTCTGCTGAGCGGGTCCCATTCACGAGGACCACCCAAAAAGGAAAGAGGCTTAATAACGTCAACAAGATAAGCAAGGTGTATATCAGGTACTTTTGGATGTTCACAGCTGACATTAGGCACCTCCTTTGACTTGACGTTCTTTAAACAAGCGAAACATTATCAGGCTAAGCCCGACTGAAATCAGCAAGAGGATGACTGAGGCGGCCGAGGCCATGTTGAGATTGCGATTGCCTTCAAAGGCTTGTTTGTAAATATACATCGTCACTGTCAAGACGCTATTGTCTGGATTCCCACCGGTTAGTAGAAAAGGAATATCAAAAATCTGCAAGCCACCAATCAAGGAGGTCACCATGGTATACAGTAAAATCGGTCGTAACAAGGGAATGGTGATGTAGCGAAACAATTGACGATCTGTGGCACCATCAACCATGGCTGATTCAAATAAGGTGTCGCTAATACTGAGAATACCCGATATGAGCACTATCATAGTCTGACCGTACCACATCCAAAACTGAATAAAAGCCACAATCCCCCGTGTCGCCCCAACTTGCCGGAAAAAATCAAATGGCTGATCAATGAGATTCAGGCGCATTAACAACAAATTCATCGGCCCCATGGGGTAACTAAAGAGGGCATAGAATAGCAAGGCCACTGAGGCCGCCGTAATGATATTCGGTAAATAGAAGACAATTTTAAAGAAGCCTGTCCCCTTTAGCTTTAATTTAATACTAGTAAACCAAGCTGCCAACACTAAGGCTAAGACGATTTGTGGCAAGAAATTCATCGTCCAAATAATAAAGGTGTTAGCAATCGATTGACGAAACAGATTGTTGTGACTCAACTTAACAAAATTTTGGCTGCCAATTAATTGAAAATCAGTTTGCCAGCCACGCAAATCAGAAAAACTTAGGACCACTGTGTATAAAATCGGGTACAATTGAAACACCACAAACCCGATTAAAAAAGGCAGTAGGAACAAATAGGCATAGCGGTTATAGCGCTCGAAGCCTCTGGGTCTAACGTTGGCCATGATGATCCTCCTTACTTCACGCTAATATCGGGATAACTATTTTGAACCGCGGCCTTAAAATTAGCAATCGCCGTGTCCTTGTCCACTTCTCCTTTAGAATAGGGAATCAACGCTTCATCCTGATAGAGGGTATCAATGGTCCGATCATACTCCGTAATGGTCTCAGCCGAAATGGTTTCAATCATCTTGGCAAATTCCTCGTAATGGTTTTGTCCGCCAAGAAAGTCATTTTTAAACTCACCTTTGACTTTGGCCACCACTTGACGATTGGAGATCACATCGCCGACTTCTCGGGTGTAGTCCTCTAGGAAAGTAGCATCTGTGGTAATAAATTTAATTAACTCAGCGGCTTCTTCCTTCATCGTTGATTGCTGACTAATGCCGACCCATGTGCCACCTGAGAAATAAGGGGCCGGACCTTGAACCATCTTCCAATCCCCAAAAGTCGACTCACCAGAATCCGCTTCTGAATTCGGCTGTAACCAATAATGCAGCCCCCAGGTTGGCAGAGGGTACCCCATAATGGTCTCAGAGGCCATGCCACCGTACCACGCTTCTGAGCGGTATTCCGTATCTAAGGTCAACTTTTCAGCCACCATCCGCTTGCCTAACTCCATCAAGTCAACCATTTGTTGATCCATTTGAAATTGCTCGTCTTTGACCCAGCCAGTCTTTCTCAACGCTTCAAAAGGATAAAGTAAGTCACTGACACTGGAAATCATGTAGACTTCGCCCTTTGACTTTTCCTTTAAGGTTTTGGCCGTGTCATAAAACCTGTTAAAATCCGTGACCAAATCTTGAAACTCAGCCGGTGAGTTAACCCCTAAGAATTTTTCGGCTAAACTAGCACGGTAGAAAAAAGCACCGGGAGTGGCTTGCCACGATAAGGCTCTTAAGGTGCCGTCAGTCGATGTGCCCACTTCTTTGACATACTCATAGGTGTCCCCAGAGGCTTCATCTAGTTTTAGGGCATCTAAGTCTGCCAATAAGCCAGATTCCACGTATTTCTTCACAAAGGACGATTCTAGGGCAATGATATCTGGGGCTTTGTCGGTGCCAATAATCGGGTCAAGCTTTGTTTGAAATTGATCACTAGGAGTGACCACAAATTTAATCTTATAAGCCAAATCCGGGTTGGCCACTTGATAATAGTCCGTCACCATCGTTTCGATTTCATCTGTAAACGTCCAAACCACCAATTCTTTTTTGGTTTCCTTCCCGCCGTCTCCTTGATTTTTACCACAGGCAACTTGTACCATTGCTAACACTAACATTACCAATAATCCGATTCTTTTTTTCATGAATATTTTCCTTTCTCTTGGTTGACTGCTTGCGTGAGTTGTTGCGCACTTGATGACATTCCTTGAGATGAGAGACCATAAGATTGACCCTAATAAATTCAGATTTTTTCCTGATCAGTTGCGGCCATATTCGTTAGACGTATGGCTTGCAGATAGGTTTTAGCGGCTGTCACAATGGAGGCAGATGAGACATCGAATTTGGGATGATGGTGGGGGTAATCCTTTGCCATACCCCCACTGCCAACAAAGACATAACAACTGGAAACCCCTGTTTGACTGTATTGGGAAAAGTCATCCCCTGCTAGCGTTGGCTCGATTTCATGACAGGTTGCTGCTGGTATCCCTTCTTGTAACCCACCTTTGATTTTTTTAGCATAGGACGCATCATTGACTAAGGGGTAGGCTTCTGGTCGACTGGCAAAGGTCACAGTACACGTCCCACCATACGCCTGACACATATCATGAGCTAGGGTCTCGATTTTGTCATATAGAAACGCCATGTCCCTTAAATTCAAGGCTCTCAAGGTTCCGCCAATCGTTAACTTTTCGGGAATGACATTGTAGCTATTGCCACCATGGAGGGAGGTAACCGAGACCACTCCCGTTTTAATTGGTGCCAAATTACGAGAAACGATGGTTTGCAAACTAGTAATCAGATTAGCTCCTATAACCATTGGGTCGATGGTCTCCTGTGGCATGGCCCCGTGACCGCCTTTGCCCTTAATCACGATGTCAAAAAAATCACCAGCCGCCATTAATGCCCCTTCATTTCCCCCAATAACTGACGTTTCTAAAGGAGTCCATAAGTGCAAACCAAACAAATGATCCACACCTTCTAACAGACCTTTTTCGATAAAGAGATTAGCCCCTTTGCCCACCTCTTCTGCTGGTTGAAAGAGGAAGCGTAGGCTACCAGTTAGCAGATGACGGTGTTGGCTGACAATTTTAGCCGTGATTAAGAGAGCTGCCATATGACCATCATGACCACAGGCATGCATCTGTCCCGGGTGTTCTGAGCTAAAAGCCAGACCTGTTTCCTCAGTGACTGGCAAGCCATCAATGTCCGCTCGGATGGCGAGATGTTTGCCGGGAATCTCTGAGGTCAGCTCAGCCACCACCCCCGTCTCAGAGACACGATAACTGTTGATACCGGGCAATTCTGCCAAATAGCTTTCGATATAATCCGTTGTCAGAAACTCTGCAAAAGCTAATTCTGGTATGCGATGCAAGTCTTCTCTAATGGTCATTAGTTCCTCCTGATGACGTTCCACTTCTTGATTCAGCAATAGGATGATGTCTTTCGTTTCCATAATTGTCTCACTTTCTTAAATTAAGCCCTGAATGATTGCGATGATTTGCCACTAGTACGATTCGTCTCTCTTGCTCTGATAGGTTGATTGTTCTCCTTCGATTTTGAGATAACTGTCGGACAGACTATCCAACAGCTAGCACACCACGACAACTGATAGCCTAATAATTACGGCAGCGACTATAGGTGATGTTATTTCCATAAAAAAACATCAAAAAATCTGAATGACGGTTTATTTTGTCTCAGAAAACGCAAAAAACGAGACTAGACTACCTGTCTAATCTCGTTTCAATTGATGCCATTATGAAAAAACAAACCTTTACAGCCACACCTATTCTTAAATAAACTTAAGCATTTTCTAGAATTTTGCGAAAAAAACTAGAAAAAAGCGCTTAAATTAGGTACAATAGATGAAGCTGGTGTAAAAGCTAGCTTGGCAACTGATTGACTAGTACTGTAGTCTTTTGGGCATCGCAGGGGGATTGCAGTCTCCTTGCGAGCACGCCATAAATTATTATTTAGTTGTCGTGATGGTGCTAACAGGGTCATTGTACGACAGGTTGAAAGCGATGTCAAGAACATATGTTTATAAATAACAAAAAAATATAGCATCTTCCTCGGGTGGGTATGAGCCGAGGGAGATGCTTTTATATTAAGAACTCAATTAGCAACTAGACTTTTCATGTCACGTAATCTCGACTTATTCACTCTTTAGTTAGGATTTCCCACGTTATAGCCTTTGCTTTATCGATTGGCTCATTTAATCCCATTCTCGTCTCATAATCATCATCCCAAATATAATACTCTCCTAAACCACCTCTAGGAGGATACAAGCCATCATTGATTTGACGTATCTCATCTAGATTAACCTCATCTTCATTCCTATTTAGTTTATCGATAATTAGTCTAATCGTTGATAGCTGTGGCGCATTTAACTGGTTTCCAAGTTTAATCAGCTCAGCTAAAAGTAGTTGATATTGTTTTCGCAAAAGATTTATACTAACCATTCCTACATTAAATTATCTATTAGTTTGACAACTTCTTGTTTATTTTGAATAAGTTCAATGAAATCACCAATGTAAAAACTCAATCTGCACTCATTTTTCGGAACACCATTTGCTTCACTAACTGAATCAATCACTAAAACATTATCCTCTTTACTTGATATCAAGTATTGGTTACCCTCGATATTAAACCCTTCATAGTCTTCACCCTCATATAAAATATCTTTGAATTTATCAGATTTTTCAAGGTCATTACTTTTTACAAATGCAATTGTTTCATTTAAATTATCGTCATCGATTTCTGATAATAAAAAATCCTTAATCTTCATTTTTTCTTGATTATTAAATTTAGACAAAACTGTTAGCAACATCGGATTCGTATTTTTCATTAATGCTACTCCTTTCAATATTAAGGTTTGACCACAGGATAAGTTGTCCAAATATTATTCAAAGTGTCATACACTATTTTTATATGAGTCTCTCCTTTAGTCCCTATTACTTTTCCAGCGTCAATAATAGTAGAAAAAGAAGTCTGTCCCTGGCTCCCTATGCCATTAGGTAAAATTTCTAAGACCTCACCATTCATTAAAGCATCTTTTACAATTGCATTAGCTTCCTTAGCAGTTGATACATTAAACTTGCGTGCACGTTTTGCAGTCGAACTATTCAAATGTTTGTTCTTTATTTCAAAGCTATTGATATTCATATTTCTTAGTCTACCAACTTGATTATTTTTTTCTATGATACCTATTTTTGCTACATCTTTAAAATAACCAGTCTTAGTCAATAAAGCTAAATCTTTTGCTGATAACTGGGTTCCCGATAGTAACCGATTGCCAGCTCGTAACTCTTTTGCCATTGTGATTAAACCAGCCTGAGACACTAGTAGAGCAGTTGTCCATAGTGCGGCTTCTAAACGGCTTACCTTATCACCAGTAACGGGATCCTTCCCCGTAAACAGACGATAGACTGAATAAGCTCCAGTCATCTCTCCCGCCATCGTTACACCCATCAGACCTAACTGTTTCATGCCGTCTTTCGATAGCATAAACATATAGTTCGCAGTGGCTTGCTCGTTATAACAACCATTGACATAAACTTTGTAATAGCCATCAACATCCGTTGAAACAATCTCTAAACGTTGAGATGGGCTCTTTTCATTATAAGCTACTAAATCATTATACCATTGACTATTCGTAAAATCTGGCGAATTGTACATGCCTGTCTGTACATTAAATTGTTTCGCCTTTCCGAGTTCACCTAATGCCGACTCTAATTGATTCCCAACACTTATTATCTCAGTAAAATCACTAGCATGAGATGATTCAAACGCCTGATATTTTTCCAATATGTCCACTTTTTTTTGAAGTTGACCGATTTGCAAATCTTGCACCCTTATACCATATCCGCCAACTATTTCAGCAATAATATTACCAGATATTTTTATCATTAATTCTTGTTTCGCTTGTTGAATACGATTAATTTTCGCTTGTAACTCAGCTAGCCGGTCCGTATCAAGAACATTTTCAGTTGCGCCTACTTCTCCATCAAAACTTGCTAAAAAGGACGTGTACGTTTCACCAAAATCACAATGATAATTATACATGGCTTTAGAGATAGTCTGGTACGGCTCAAAAGACTGCTTGGCTGACTCCCAACCTGGCCCCGTTAAAGCTGTTGTTTGCGAAAAGTCACTTATTCCATTTTCAAAGGTTGAAAAATTTGATAAACAACTAACTCGAGCGGCTTGTGTACTGCTGTGTACGCCTTGTAGTTCTGAGCGATTGATCTTAACCATTACTTTCCTCCTCGCTCTTAGACTTGTAATAGGCTTCTGTCAGTCTATCTTCTTCCTCAATCAATGTCTTTTTTTCTTGTTCGAACGTATCCTCAATCTCTAATGATAAATTCTTAATTTCTCTACCTTCTTCTAAAAAATCTTCTAATTGATGAGTCGCATTTTTATAAGAAACAGTTCCTTTACTAAAATGTGCTACCTCATCCAGTGCCTCTTGCTCTTGCCGATGTAAATAATTAAGCTCTTCTTTATATGACTCCCAGAGTCGTTGTTTCTTTTCCAATCGCTCCTTAGCATTTTCATTCTGAGTTAATTTTTCTAAAAGTTGGTTCGTATCTGGTTTATTTGCCATTTCCTACCACCTTCTTAGCTTCTTGATCGGCTTTTTCTAGCGCTGCACTTATAGACAAGATATTTTTCGCATCCGCCGTTATACTAGTTTCAAACGTTGACATCACACTTGCTGTTTGACTAATGATTTTGGTAATATCTTGAGCCGCTTGACCGTTGGAGTCACTAATTGAAGCACTCCCTACCGAATAAGGCGACACAGCTGGACCAATCATCTTATTAGCAAATTGAGTGGCTACCCCTTGATCATTTTTTGTCTCAGACATTTTACTCGCCTCCTTTAAATTAAGAGCGTTTTTTATAATCAAATTCAAAATAAAATCACACAGAGTTGATTTAATAGTACAATTATACCAATTGAAAACAATATATCCAAACACAAATTGTGAAAAATGGAGAAATACTAACTAGTCGAGCATTTTAGATACCGCTTCAGAGTTTTACAGATGTTTCTCACAATTAATCAGGTAGTACTACTTTACTGATAGTCTCGATCTATTACATTAATCGCTCATTTCCTCTCGTTATTAACTCAATAAATGATTCTGTATTTATGTTGTAAAATCCTCCTAATCAAGAAGAAGTAATTGAGTCGCTATCGAATTATCTGAAATTAGAATTGAATAGAGCTCTAATTGGCCAAATTTCAGATTTTTCGACAAGTTTATAGATTATTCAGACCAACTTATTGTAAAAAATAATTAAAAAATGTGAGTTGAATTTGATAAAAAGCTATTACATCTACTAAACTAACTATTCAAATGATGATTACAAAAATAATTTATTCATAATTCAGGACAGTTACTCGTTATATCATTCACCAACCCTACCATTGCTACCGAACAAAAACGGAACTTTAATAGAACATATTAGTAAATAATGTTATAATAACACTTAATAAACAATGAAAGAGGTTATAACATGTTAAATTCTGCTTCAAAAAAGAAAGCTCTCTCACTTTACAAAACTCAGGAAACGAGCTATCGTTCTAGAAGGAAAAGTATAATCGAAACGAGTCAAATCTTATTTGACGTTCGATTAAAGATGTTATCTTATATTGAAATGTCTGAAACTATTATTAATAACATTGCTAATACTCCAAAAACCTTTGATAAACAAATTAAAGAAATCAACATCAACTATAAAAATTTCAATCAATTTTTAGATGACATGGGCGAATATACCACTGAAAAAGTAGGAGGATCTATTGCCGGCGCCGGTGTGGCTGTTGGCGTTGGTGTGGCTGCCTTCGGCTCAACCGCAGCTATGAGTATCGCAACAACGTTTGGAGTAGCTTCAACAGGTACCGCTATCTCAACGCTTTCTGGCGCTGCTGCGACAAATGCTGCACTTGCTTGGCTTGGAGGCGGAGCTCTAACAGCAGGCGGTAGTGGCATAACTGCTGGTTCTGCTCTATTAGCTTTAGCTGGTCCTGTTGGTTGGTCAATTGGCGGTGTTGCATTCCTTGGAGGCGGTTTATACACGAATAGTAAAAATAAAAAAATTGCAGAAGAAGCACTAGAAAAAACAAAAGAATTAAAAGGACTAAATGCAGAATTACGCTTGGTTATGAAAGATCTTTATCCTTTAAAAGACAGTACGATTACCTTAAATGAAGGACTACTGCCAATTATTGAACAAGCTTCTCTCTTGGAACGCCGTGACTATGCTACTTTGACTGAGGATGAAAAAGCTTTGTTAGGATCGCTAGTCAATAATACTCTAGCAGCTTCTATTTTACTTAATAAAACGGTTGGTAAGTAGTTTATGACTCTATCTTCCACTGATAAACAAATTAGCAGTGTTATCATTGATAACCTTTCTAAGAAGTGGTCTGAGAAAGCTATAGAAAATACCTTTGCTCAAAATAAACGCTTCATTGAGGCCTTATCTGAATTAGATAAGATAAGAGATTTTATTAATTCTCCCAGTAATATACTGGGGAGTCCCTTAACAAAACACGGGGAAATTGCTGAGCAAATAAATGTTGGCTTCAAAAATGCAGATTCCATTATGGCTGGTCTGAAAAAAACAGCCACATTTGAGAAGGTTGGACGATTAGCACCTCACGATTACATTGTGGATGGTCAATTTGTTCAAGCAAAGTACATTAATGGTTTAAATAATACATTAAAGCATGTCACTAACCATCAAAAAAAATATTCATTTGCTAGTGGTATTAAAACTGAGTATTATGATATTCCAAAAGATCAACATGAACTTCTGGAAAAAATAATGGCTGGTGAAAAGATTACTGAATTAAGTGAAAAGTCTATTCAGTCAATTAAAAATAAAATTTCAGAAATTGAAACCGCAACAGGAAAGCCATACTTTAAAGTTATTCATTCGGGTGAGGTTACCTATTCTGAAGTCCAAACTAAGGTTGCAGGAAAAACAATTGAGAATAAAGAGCAACGCTTGCAAGAAGTCAATAATAATAAAATAGCTAAAATAAACACAAAAAATCAAATTGGCGAGGGGGCTAAAGCAACTGTTACTGCTGCTGCAGTCGCTGGGACACTAAAACTTGCCTCATCAGTTTATACCAAAGTGAAGAGTGGTAAACAACTTAACGAATTTGATAAAGATGATTTTAAGGAAATTGGAATAGATGTAACATCTTCATCCATAAATGGTGCAATCAGTGGAGCTTCAATATATGGATTACAAGAATTTTTTAAGCTTTCCGCACCTGGAGCCGCCTCAATAGTATCTGCTACAACTGGTTTGTATAAGCTTCATAGGAACTATGTTCGAGATGAAGATATGAATCTCGATGAATTCGTAGCCGGCTGTTACGGACTTACAATGGAGGTATCGCTTAGTTTCATTGGAACAGTTTTAGGAACTGCACTAATTCCTATTCCAGCAGTTGGCCCAATTATTGGTGCTATTTGTGGCTCTTTTGTTTCATCTATTATTAATGATAGTTTGGAGGCAAGTGACAAAGAACTGCGCGAGAAACTAACAACTGACTATGAGCGATTTTGTGCACAGTTAGACTCATGGGGGTTACAAAAAGAAGCTCAAATAATTAATAAATACCATACCCTTGATCATTATCTTGATTTAGCTTTTGACCCAGATCGCAATTTACAACTTCTTTTTATTGCTAGTGGAAAATTAGCTTCACATCTCAATGTGCCTGAAGTAGAAATTCTTTATGAATTTGATGCTGTAGATAATTACTTTTTAGGGTAAAAATTCGTAAGGTGTTTTCACCAAATCACTATTCCTTTCGGCATACTCATGATATTAATGTCACATTTTTATACATATCACGTAAATAAAGATATTTCACCTATGGCGCCCCCTCTTAATTAATGATGTATCAGTTCATCCAAAAAGATTGCTGGGACGATTGATATTACAGTCTATTTGATCAATAATATCATTTCTAGCTATATTTGATGGTTTAAGTATAGCTAGAAATAATTCTCGTTCGCAGTCGGTCACTTATTCCTCAGTTCTCTCCTTATTAAGTGGAATATCTTTTATTTAGCTAAAAAGAATATCTGCTGAAGACGACATCAGATATTGACTACATGCATAACCAGAAAGAACCAACTACTCGCATACTCACCATTACAGTGAATACAACTTTCCATCTCGGAAACGAGGGCTCTATATCTATCTAGTATTCAAGAAATTCTATGAACCATTATTTTGATGCAGAATTCATCATTTCCTTTAGCATTCCATAAAAGTTGATTAGACGTTATTCAATTTACAAAGTGTTTTCAATTGCCTAGAGAGTTCTTTTTTTGGACTTTTAATATTTCCTTCGATAGAAAATGTTTCTTTTAAAATTTCTTTACAATCACTATTAGTCATCGACGTAATGATACTTAACTCAATTCTAGCTCTTGAAGCCCCTACATAAAATATCATTTGTCTATTATGCTTAAATAATAAAGGATCCACATCGACAAGAATAATCGCATCAGCTTCTAAACCTTTGAATTTTCTGCAAGTCGTAAACTGAACATCATGATAAAAACCACGTGACCCTTCACAAGCAAGTAAACTTTCCTTTTCTGTTGTACAAGTCAAAATAACAATATCATTAATACCTTTTTTATGATACTCCTCGATCCTCTCATTCACTGCTCCAATTTCATCATCGGTAAAGTATATCATAGAGGCCTTTCCCTTCACAGCCGCATCAAAAAGCTTAGGTTTTTCATTAAATGTTGCCATTGATGTTTTGGCAATATTTTCAGTATTTCTGCAATTCCTATACAAAGTTAATTTGCAATCAGCTTCACTAATATATTTCGGAATAATCTGACCTTGGACAAGCTGAAGTCTATCGTAAAAAATATAAAAAGAATTATTTGATTTTTTATCAACAATGATATCCTTTAACAATTCTATGAGTGCAATTTCTTCAATTTTATCTTGTCCAAAGTCTTGTCCCTCATCAATTATTATATGATCATATGGAAATCTATTTAGAAGATACATATCTTCTAAATTCGCCTTCAGTTTAGTATAGTCTGGTTTTGACGAATTGCACAATTTGCATGCTAATCCATCGATCGTATAGTAATGAATATTTTTATGTTTATAATTTTCAATCAAAAAATCCTTTAAAAATTTGTTGTAGCAAAGAAACAATACTTGCTGATTGTCAAAAGCGTGCATTTTTGCTTTCTCAACTGCAATCATAGTTTTCCCTGTTCCAGCAGCACCATTAATAACTGCACTTGTTTGGTCTCCTAAATACTTTAATATTCCAACCTGTTCTTTTAATAATCGGTGAAATATCTTTTTTTTGATATCGTTTTCGAATGATATTGTTGGAAATATATCAAATGCTGGACATAGTACCGATTCTAGCAGCCCTTTTTCTTCATTCTCACTTAGATTAGTCTCTATCCCACTAGGAAGTCTTAACTGAAAAATTTGATCTATTTTCTCCTGAACGTTTGATAATGACTCTTTCGTCATTATTAAACATTTTTCCGCGTCTGCTGGCAAGCTAATATTTTGTAAGTCAATTTTTGAAATCGATGGAAACCAAACAGCATGAAGCAACTTACATTTCCCCAGCAGATTTTGATACTCACTTTTTTCGATATGACTTTTCAATTTCCATTTATTACCACTAGCTTGAGCGAATGGGCCACCCTTCTTCATTTGTCTACCATTCGAATATCGCCATTCTCCTTTGGAATAACTAACTCTTCCTGCTTTCGCTTCTATACATAAAAGACCCTTTCTTCGATTAAAAATTAAAAAATCAGTTTCACTTTCATAAAAAGTTCCATTTACATTTCTAGCTATTTTGAAGGAATGAAAAACATAATAGTCATCTGATAATTCTTTTAAAGTATTAAACATCTCATCTTCCAGGCTGGATTTAGTATACGCTCTTGGTACTTCTGGTATCATTATTGCCATTAACTTCGCTCCCTTATCAATTTGGATAACATTTCAGGTGTAATATCACTATTTGAAATATTTATACTTCTCCAACCAGATATTTTCCCATAATCAAGATCGCTAGTGTCTCCTGAATCCCAAAAGAGTATTTTAGCTTCTTTCCAAATTAAATTAACCTGAACTTCCTCTCCTGTATCTAAATCTTTTATAGTCCCATCTATGGTAGGCTTCTCACAATCATAAAACAACTCATTCTTTTTGATTGCATTATCAAAAAAAATACGACTATTTGGTTCTTTGGCCTCGCCAAGAAGTATCTCCCATATCTCATGATACTCGTAATCTTGTAAGCTAATCCCTTCACTTGAAAGAAAAAAAACTGCTTTTTTCCTTACGGGTACTTCAGAAGGAACGACTTTATTTTTTTCATATACCCACTTATGCTCATACAAAAAATCACTAAAAATTCCTAATTTTTTATTATTAAAAGTTCCAGAAATCACCGCCCTATCTAAGAGTATATTATATTCTTCGCAGCAAGTCTCTGGTAATAGTGTGCATGCATGACAAGATGCTAAGTTCAAAGCATCTCTTCCTTGACCGTTGCTAAGAATACACACAGGATCATTTGAACAAGACATAGAACTAAAGAGTGCTTTTTGATATATCCTTGAAAAGCTATCTGCTCTCCCCTGTCTAACTAACCCACCTAAAGTGCCTTCTGAATCACCACTAGAGGTATAAATCAATATTCCAGCCATTCTTTTTCCATCATCTTCTTCACTACAATAAATTCTTTCTTTTAGAGAAGCCACACTATAACCGCATTCAAAACTTAATTGCTTTATCAGTAGATGAGATAATGTGTGCAGTAGTAAAAACTTTGCAGTAATCCTTCTTGGATATTGTTTTCCCGAATATGACTGGTTATACTTTTGATTTATTTCATCCATTCTGTTTCTTAACGAACTATTACCTTTTATCCACTCCTCTATTTGATTTTGATCAAATTCCAAAAATATTCCTTCACCTCTCACCTCACAAGCTGGGTACCACCTAGTCCTTTTGCCTTTTATTGAAACAAAAGTATCATTTGACTTATAATCAGACATTTTTTCTATCGGATCAATCCTTGAAAAACCCAGTAGAGCTTGAACTTCTCTTACCTTGTGGATTAATGTGATCTTATTTACTAATGGCACTTTATATTCATTTATGTTCATTTCTTCAATAGCAAAATCAAGCGTTTGATTTCCTGTAATCTCTACTTTTCCATTAAGCGCATCATATTCTTCAGAACGATATTTGACACTTAGCGTGCTATATTCCTCATCCTGTTCATCGAGCCACTTTCTTTTTAGAACTTCCTTAACAAATTCTTTTGGTACAGCTACCGCATTAGATATATCGCTAACCCAAGAAACT
The DNA here is from genome assembly GCF_963518325.1 of uncultured Vagococcus sp. NCBI lineage: Bacteria > Bacillati > Bacillota > Bacilli > Lactobacillales > Enterococcaceae > Vagococcus > uncultured Vagococcus sp. The sequence continues at coordinate 89,098 of NZ_CAUQJB010000008.1, forward strand.
AGTTGTTCTTTAATCACACTTTCTCGTAACTCTTGTGGTATTTGCGCTAATACACTTCGATAATTTTTAAAAGTTTCACTAGCTTCAATTTTCGAAATAAATTTATCAGAGTAAGGAGGAATTACTAACGAACTAGCTGTCACAGGATAATAGATTGAAGAAGAACCTCTTTGCATCGCCTTAGGATACTCGTCGCAGTTTTCAAATTCATTTTTCCATGGGTGGAAACCTCTACAAGAAAAATCCCACCTATTCTCACTGCTTTTTTCAGTGAGGCTCTCAAAAATCCCAGGATTAAATGCCTCTCTAAGCGAAGCCTTAGCTTTGCATGTTTCACAAGTTATAATTAATCCTTCAAGGCCTTCACTTGAAGATGTTCCAGTCTTAAACCTTAAATCTGGTTTACTACATTCTTTTTTCTCACCGCTCATATTCTTTCTATGTGCCCATTCTACCCAGGGAAAGTCATCTATGTGTCCTCTTCTACATGCAACAACAATTCTAGATACCACAAGATTTTGATAACATGTGGTACATTTGATATGTTTTGTCATGTAGTAATCATCCTCAGCTTTTTTCTTATCTTTAATTTGAAATTCTTTAGTCCATTTTTCTAATGTTTGAAATTTCCTGCACTTTGGGCAAAAATACCACGATGGAAATCTCGCATAAGAAATACCTTCCTGAGCTATATCTTTTCCAGCCGGCATACCAAAGTAATCAACGCCCAATAGTTTTTCCAATCGCTCATCATTAATCTCCACAATATTTTCAGCCCAATACTCTGGCGCAGCAGTCATCAATGTTTGATTCGGAAAATCTACCATCGCCCCTACGCCATACTGAAGCACAGCTTGGGAAGCTCTAACGATGTGTGTGTAACTATTCAACCGTTCTTTTGTTACCAACTCTTGATTCATATCTTATCTCTCCTTCCAGATTAAAATATTACTTGCTACCATACTATCAACATTTCTCAATGAAGTCATGGTATCTCTAGCATTTAGATCACTCCGATTTGAATTGAAAGTTTTCAACAGTCTTCTCTGGTCACTTGAAGTCTTTTTCATCATATACTTCTTACCATAATGTAAAGTGCTAGAATCTTTTTCTTCTAGCAAGTTACTCCAATCATTAATAAAATTTTGTATTTCCTCAATGATTTCTTCACTGCTCGGTACCAGGTGATCATTTAGCCTTCCCATTATTTCCTTATCCCTTGTCACAATAAAGTTTTGAATTCCCAAAATTTCATTTAAAAATTCTTTTTTATCAAAATTTTGCGCATCCTCTTCCCCTTCTAACTTCTCACTAATTTGACGTAAAATTGAAACTACAACTGCATGCAGAGCTCGCTCTCTTGCAGGTTTTGAGAACGGTGTGACTCCAGTCGGTTCAACGAATTGATAAAAAGATTCATGATATGATTTAAACTGTTCATAGTGTGACCTATCTCGACTTTTAGTACCATCATATTGAACAAAAACAACGCCTGGATACTCTCTGCCAACTCGACTAGTAGCTTGAATATATTCACTTGTAAGCTTAGGTTGTCCAACAAGCAACATCATATTCAACCTAGCTACATCTATTCCAACTGAAATCATATTAGTTGCTAATAGAACATTAGATGCATAAATTTTATTGTCAATATTCTTTTTAGAATACTGAACTTTTTCAAGCTTATCTAGAGTAGTAGTTAACTGGGTTGTTGAGATTCTACTTGTTAATTCATCTGGTGTTCCTAATAATCTTAACCGGTCAAGATTGTTATTTCTCGATGCTATCCTTCTTATAAAATCTCGAACATCATCGCCAAGTAATGTCGATGCTTTCCCTAGATCTCTAAGGCTATTGAAGTACACTGTTAGTGTCCAAAACTTATCAATAACTTTATCATCTACTTCTAGTGTTTTTACATTCTGCAATAATGTTGATAACATTCTAACTTCCATCATTGCTTTAGTTTTACCTGATGGCAACACGCCTAAATATACACGCCCAAAATTATTTTTATCATAAGATATAACAGATTCTTTTGCAAAAAAAGAATCTGATGAATTCAGTCCTGGTGCTGGAAATTGAGTAACTTCTCGGTTATATAATGATGCACACTGTTCTTTAGCTCTACTTATAGTGGCTGTCGAAGCTACTATTTTAAAGATGTTACTTTTCTTTCTACAAATTGCTTCAATTGCAGTTTCATATAATCCTACCATTGTTCCTAAAGGTCCAGAGATTAAATGTAATTCATCCTGAATAATTAGTTCTGGACATCGATTATTGTTGTGACTTGCAAAAAAATTACCTACTTTACTTTCCCAAGGTAACATCGCAAATTTATCAACTGTACCAAAAAGTAAAGTGGGAGGATTTTTATACAACTCTTCATCAATAATTTGAATGGGTAATTTTTGATTAAAGCTACATGCCTCTTGTGGACAAGAAAGATAGAAATTCTTTCCTTGCCTCATTTTATACCCCCATTGACCAACTTCTATGTTTTCTTTTATCCCCTTAGTCATTTTAGTACCACACCAGGGGCATTTCAGTATGTGGAATTTATTATGCCATTCTATTCTAGTGTATAGATCCCCCTTTGATTTATCACAAAGTTTATCTAACTCTTCTTTGGCTTTTTGGTTGGTATTAGGTATATGTTGACTCCCTATCCATAATCCAATACTGACGCTCTCTTCACCTAACCTATACTTTCTAAAATTAGTTTTTCTATTTTTAGTTTCCATTCTTATTAACTCACAAGCGCAAATAAGGGTAGCGGCACGGGTAAATTGTTGAGAGGCTAGTAATCTCAAGGTATATCTCATAATAACCGTACTCCCATTTGATTGATCAAAATGAGCTAATCGTCTATAGAATATAGTAAAAGCAGTCAAGCCAAGATATGCTTCGGTCTTCCCTCCTCCGGTTGGAAACCAAATAAGATCAACTAGTTCTCGTTCTTTGCAATCATCTTCCGTTATTGAGCGAATACTCATCAAAATAAAGGCAAGTTGAAATGGTCTCCAGTAAAATTCATCTACTCCATCTATATAATTTATTAGATTTAAAGAATTAGTAAGTTCTTTGTCATCTGGATACCTGTCTTTGTCTGAATGTTTTTTTTGAAATTCAAGCTGATATCGTTGCATATGCATGGCTCTATTAGCAAGCTCAAAAGAATACCAGGCATCTTCATTTTCTCTCAATATATCCAAACCATCGCTCATCCTTATATATGATAGACGGCAATTTTTAATGTTTTTATCTCCTACATTTTGAAAATTTTTAGGCAAACTTGGTAAAGTCTTTTCTAAATCAATAATCCAATTACTATAAGAATCAATAAACTTTTTTAGAATCCCAATCTTATTTTCTTTAGATTCTGAGTTTAAATCTGATAAATATTTCATTGAAAGTGATTTTTTATCCAGCTGTGCTTCTTTTGGTAATTCAAAATCCATGTTGGGGACTTCAATTTCTGGGACAAACTCACTTTCGACTTTTCCTTCACCATTCTCATCAATGCACCAATTTAAAGATGTACCTAAGCCAGATCCATATTTTTTTTTGTCTCTATAGAGCATTGCTAAACTTAACTCATCTTCGCTTAATTCTTCAAATTTAAGGTAACTCGACCTCTCTGCAAATTGAAAATTATTATTTTTCGAATTCACAATTATCTTAGATTGGAAAATACAATTCTCTCCATTAGGTTTTCCTATCTCTTCATTAACAAGCATTATCGTTAATGAAAACAAATCAGGTTGTACCTCCCTTCTCAGTGCAGTTACTTTCGCCTTTACAGTACTTTCAACCCCATTATTATCAATGTAGTTCTCTTTAGTAAAATCAAGTTTAACTGCTTCAATATGTGGAATTCTCTTGTAACTTCGCTTAATTTGGTTAGCTAATTTATACAAACAGTGGAGCAGATCATACTCGTCAGTTGCAATTTGTCCCTGCTGTTTTAAATAACTAATATCTTTTGATGTGAATTGTTTGATACATTTTATACAGTTATCTTTTTCATCAAAATAAACTATACTTTCAATGCATTTCGGAACTTTATAATTCTCTGGGTTTTCAGGGTTAAAAATCACACGGCAGTCTTCCATTTTTGCTTTAACATATGTTGCAAAATGAAGATCAATATTGATTATTTTTTCAGGACTGGTTATAAAGAAACTAATTCCCATAGATGAAGGTAAATTCTGATTTGATAATCCAACTTCATCATCAAGATTTTCTTCACTATCAAAATCCATATTACTTCTCCTCGTTATCTCCTTCTTACCTACTCCTTGCTCCATATTCATATCTGCTGTCAAACTTTCCTCTATTTCATCGAGAGCCAACTTTCCTTCAATACTAGCGTCAAAAATCTCATCATTTTCCGCAGCTATAATATTATCTTGTGGGAATAATACACCTGCTGAATATCTTTGTTCTGGTGAGCTAGTGATAACTTCTCTTTCTCTATCTGTTATATCTCGCTCAGAACCTGGCCCTATAATTTCCTCTTTCAGTTGTTTAATTAGTTCTTCCCTTGTTGATAACAACTCTGACGTACTCAACATGCCTTATCCTCCTATATCCACAGGTCTATTTATCATATTCAGTGGTACTGATTGACTAATTTTTCGTATATCTGTTATTTCAAGAATTAATGCCAAATCTTTAATCTGTGAGGAAACTATCTTTGAAATAATATCTTCATTTGACTCGTCACCAATGCCTTTCAAAATGGAGTTTCCTATTTTTTTCAAAATACCTCTTCTAAGTTTCCTTATATTATCACAAGCAATTTTAAACAGTTCATAATTAACAAGCATATCGCTATCCTTAGTTAGATTAGCTATCTTTTTATATACTTCCAGTTCGTTAGGTCCAACAATATGTTGTGAATCATCAATCCATGATCGTATAGTGACCTTATCTTTTATGTTATCTAGCTTAAATGCAATTTCTTTATAAGTTAAATTATTCTCATCACGATATTTTTTCAATACTTCTTTCCACTTAAGAGACCTGAAATAATCCACCTTCAATTTTTCATCTATTTCCTCATTTTTTATTAATAGCTCTAAAACTGAGCTAACTATATCTTGCGTTTCACTATTATTCTGTGTGAATACAACAGTATCTCCGATCTCTAAATCAGACGCATTTTTAATAGTTACTTTTTTTTCTAGCACATCTAAAACATAAGCTTTATAATGTTTAGATACAAACATTGCCTCATCAGAGAAATAAATAATTTTGTTTGATATAATATGCTTATCTGATGACTCTTTAAATTCATTAGAAATAAACTTCTCAAATTTACCGTTGTTTATTTCCAAAATCATTTCGTCTAACTCTTTTATTGTTTCCAACTCAGAACAAGAGCCCTTCTCAACATTTTGAATTATCTCCAAAAAATCAATTTCTTTTTCATCAGCTTCAGCTTCTGGTAAATAGCTAAATAAATAATTCTCTTTATTTATCATATTTTTCTTCATACTATCAAAAATAGATTCTTCATTAGCATATAATAATACCTTAATAACTTTTGAAGTGGAACATCTAAATATATTAAATCTTTTTCCTTCATATATTCCAAGTACTATTACTTCATCATACATAATACTATTATCATACGTATTAGCTGTACAAATACGAACGTTCTTAGTCTTAAGTACATTACCTAAAACTAATTTATCTTCAATTATAGTTTTATAATACGCTTTAGGAACTACAATACAAGCTCTTTTTTCTTGCCAATTGATACTAATGCTTTCTAGCGCTTTCATTTTGAGTGAACTATCGTAAAGCTCCAAATATAAACTCTCTAATTTCCCAACAATTGTTGTTATTATTTCTAAAATATCACTTGAAATGCGCCATTTAATGCCTCTAAGCTTACCAAGTTTGTCTGATATAGATTCAATAGTTATATGTTTATCAGCAATCGCCTGTTCCACTGCTCCTAATGGAAACGCTGCTGTTGTATATAATTTTAACAATGAATATGACGTCATAATAAAATAGTCTAAATCATCATCTGGTATTTTTTTTCTTTTCAAATATACTAAATCCTGTTTAATTTCTCTTGTTAAATCTCCAAAAATCCCCTCTTGTATCACTATTGGAATTATTTTTTTTCTAACAATTATATCAATTTGTTGTTGAAGTTCTTGCGTTACCTCATTTACTTCAACAATTTGAGTGTGTTGTGGTTTTATTTCTCTTTTGGCAGAAGTAAATAAGCTAGTATCATTATATTCCGAAATAAGTTCGTGAATATTGCTAAGATACATTTCACAAAACGTGTACACAAATCTTAATGATTTCCGTCCAATCAACTCATAGAGCTCAGTTCCTCCCGATAGCAATCTAAATGAATCTAAGAAAATGATTCCAATTTCTTTCGCTTCACTAGTTTCAAATACTAAATCTCTTACAAGTGAGACTCGATTTGTTATCCTAACCTCAGGTTCCAATCTACCAGGGTTTCCTCGATAAGGATATTCTTTTTTTTCAGAAAAAAAAGAGATGTTGACCAAATCGAAAAGGCTTACACTTCCCTCTTTAAAGAATAGTTTCACGTTATTGATAATATCATCAGCTTTTTCTTTTTCCATCATTACAATCGTATATTTATCAGAACTACTCTGAATGTCCTCTTTTTTTAACCCTAAAGCATATTGAATAAAGCTTTCTCTCTTAGAATAATTCTTATTTATGCCTTTACCATCTAAACAGATTGCATCTCCATAATACGGCTCAATTCTATTCCAATTCTCTTTTTTTAGAGAATTCAGCATTTTGCCATTATCGGGTTGAGATAACTCAATGATTTCCATTTCATCGTCATAACGATGAAATTTATATCTCTGTTTCTTAGTACGGCCATATAAAACTATAGTATCATCTTTCAAATCCTCTAAAATATCTTCATTCTTCCGTTCAGAAAAAGCAAAACTGCTGACTACAGCAAGTAACATTCCAAGGATATCAAAACAAATTGATGGTGGCCTAATAATAATCCCTACATTATGCGATTTCTCGTCAATTGTGTTCGAAAAAAACTCAAAACACTCTTGTAATATATGCTCTTTCGATACAATATTCCCTTTATACTCAATCTCACACTTCAATAACAGGTTTACTAACATTTGTTTTACCACTTCAGACCTCCTATCATTTTTGAAAAATAAATAGGCTAGAGCAATACTCTAACCTATTTAAAAGAATCCAAAAATTGAAAATTAGAACATCATTCTGAGTTTCAATTTTTTGTAACTAGCACAACACCTAACTTAGCATTTTTTAATATACCATATAAATCTAACTACTAACACCGTTAATTATTTTATTAACTTTCACAAAATATTTACCACTTGCTTCAGCAAGTTTTACAGGCACGGCATTCCCTATCTGTAAGGCTATCTCACCATTCGTTCCTTCAAATATAAAATCATCATCAAACGACTGTATCCTGGCAGCCTCTCTAGCGCTGATAGCTCTATCATCTCTAGGATGACCAAACCGACCTTTAGTATATGACATGCATCCCCCCGTCATTGTTGGTGCAGGTTTTAACAAATCAATGATTCCATAAACGTCGCCATGTCCATTCTTATCCTTATGACATTTCAGAACCATATGTTCTGGCAAGCAAGATCTACTTCCTCCGTGTGCTCTAATATAGCGTATTTTTTTTCTATTAACATCCGAGAGGCCATTAGCAAAATGATTGTAGACGCCTGGTCCTTCATACTTTTCACCAGCTTTAAGCTCAGGCAAGTTAAACACATCTTGAGTCGTCCTCCATAGAGGCAATCCCAGCGGATTTTCCTCTATGCTCGGATTTATATTTGTTTGCTTCGGTAGTTCAATATCAATGCCTTTTTCTACCATTTTTTTATGAATATCATTTCTAATGCCATGTAAAACTAAGCGTTTTCTCGTTTGAGGTACGCCATAATCTGCAGCATTTAGTATATTATACTCTGTTTGATAACCTAAATCGTCTAGTTGTTTTAGCACTTCGGCAAAGATATTTTTCCCTTTTCCTCTAGCCATCCCAGAAACATTTTCCATTAAGAGATACTCTGGTTTCAATTCTGAAACCAGTCTAACAAACTGAAATACTAGTTGATTACGTATATCACTTGCTGTGCCATTACCTATCGAAGAAAAACCTTGACAGGGTGGGCATGCCACAAGAAGAAGGTCTTCATTCATTTTACGTTCTACTTTGTTCAATATCTCTTTTCCCGTTACCTCTTGGATATCCTTTTCGATTATGTGGGCATTCAAGTTCCTACCGTATGTCTTAACGGCTGTTTTATTTATTTCTATTGCTACTTTAACTTCAATTCCAGCATTAACCAAGCCAGCACTTGTTCCGCCTGAGCCGCTAAATAAATCAACAGCCACAATTTTTTTCTTCATTGGTTGTCACCATCCATGTAAAATAAGTACAATTACCTATGATAATATTATCATAGATTACAGACACAATAAAGATCTATCTGCCATCATACTTTTAGACTTAATAAATTATTCCATAATTTTATCTAATACATCATAAAGCTCCTTGAATAATGGTGACTTTTTATCAATTCTCGCCAAAACTCGACGTTGATAATTAAGAATGTCATCACTAGATGGAATAGCCTGCAACTCCTCATTTGCAGCTTCTTCAAAGAAGTCTTTCCCATTTGATGATTCAGCCTTTACCTCTTCTCCTATAGATTCAAGTAAAAATAATTCAGGTGTCTCATTAGGTAAGAAAAAGACATTTTTTTCCCAGTATCGTAAAAAAGCTCGTTGTTTTTCTATTTTCTCTACTTGATTTGAAGTTCCTCTACTTCCTGAAACACTTATTTTAATATCACAATGTGTGATCTCCTTCAAAATTTTCCCAAGATTATTATTCTCTGACTCCGGTAATCTGTTTTCAATTAATTTACCTATCTCTTCATCACACCAGTCTAATTTAACACCTCCAGAATCCTCATCAAACTTCTTTTCAAAAGGGTAGTGGTTTTGATCTCCATCAAGAAGATAAAAAGTATTCTCTTCTTTTTCTAAACTACTTTGGCAGATTCCTCGTGTAATTATCGCTTCTGCACCTCCTAAAAGAGCTTTAACTGTAATAGTATCTCTCCACCTATCTTTGTATTTATTTATTAACGCTTTTTCCACAACATGCTTTGCTAATTGGTCCTCTACAAAAATACTTTTCGGAGTTTCAATAAATTGACCTATTTCGTAAAACGCTTCTTGATAAGTCACATTTTCCTGAATATCAACTTTTTTGTCCGCTCCGGTACTTAGAAGCTTAATCGCTTCCTTTGGTAGGCCACGGATTAGTCCTGGCGAATGAGTAGAAACAACCATTTGATGTTGATTAATTAATACTTCTTCTAAAAAAAATAACTTTAATCTCTCAATTGCATTCGGATGCAATGATATTTCAGGTTCATCTACCAAAATTAGTGATCTTGGTTTTGCCTGCATTACATCGTTAACTAGTAAAATAAGTCTAGATTCTCCACTACCAGCGAAAGCCTCTGAATAAGATAGATTATTTTTTTTCATCCAAATAGTTTTGGATGGTTTCCCAAATTGCCCCTTTGTATATAAAGCATGAGTAATGACCCTTATATCTGAGTAATCTTCGCCCATAATCTCACTGATTTTTTCACATACTTTTCCATCAAGTCGCTCATTCGATATTACTTGCGGTTTATTATAATAATTAAAATTTATTTCACCAGTAGATATTATTTCTGAAAGGTATTTAGAGCGACCTCTAAGAAAATCTTGCTTCGTTTTAATATTGCTTGTTTTCTTAAAGTTCGAATGATAAAAAAACAAATCAAACGCAGATAAATACTCTTTACAATCTGAGTAAACTACATCTTTTTCAATTAATTCCCATCTCGTTGTATTTGATTGATTAGGAGTGTTTAATAATTCTTTTTTTGTGGGTATATGCATATTATATTGAGCCTGTGGCCTAGATGTTTCCCAATAATCCACAGTTTCACTTTTTTTATTTACTCGTGTCTTCAAAGCTTCTACATCTCTATTAGCCCCCGAATGTTTGTATCTGTAGATATAACAACTTGGTCTTTCACCTTCAGTACCATCAATTTGATCCACTTTAGTGTTAAACCAATACTCCCCTACATTTTTCCCTTTGGGACAGCCGTATATTGCTTGAAGAATGGAAGTTTTGTTGGTTCCATTTCCCCCAACCAAAAATGTTAGTGGAAAGTCGAAACTAATACACTCTCCGTGCCGGATCATTTTATAGTTAGGGAATCTAATGCCTCTAATAAAGGGCTCATATAACTTTTTATCACTTTTACTAAACTTCGCTAATATTTGATCACATAATCTCTTTACATCACTCTTCTTATTCAAAAACCTAACCCCATTCAATTATTAATTAATCGATTTAACAGTAACTTGACAAAATTTCTTCAATTAATACAGGTAATCCACATTTTTTCAATCTAAAAATTCTTTCGTTAAATAAGATTTCGACCATTTTACTCACTTCATCAACCTCACCATGATGAATATACCTGTGACAATTTGGACACAATGCAACAATATTTGCCTCCACATCTAAACTCGCATCTTTAAAATCTCCTTGCCTGTTTATAGGTATCAGATGGTGAGCTTCTACATAGTTTCTACCAGTTTTTTTTGAAGTAAAAGTTTTGTGACTTGAAGATATCTCACACGAAAAATTAGCAATTTGAAGTGCCTTAATTGCTTTTTTAGGATTTCGCCTATAAGTGCTATAAACTCGATCATCCAACTCTGGTACCTTTTCAGATTTATCAATATGACGCGATGAATCATAATCAATTAATTCTTCTTTCAATAAATGTTCAACATCAATATTCAACTGTTCATCTAAACGTTGCTCTCTAAGTTCATCTAAATAATTTAAGTATTTGATATAATGATTCAGAGGAGCTGTATACATTCGATTTCCAACTTGGTCGATTTCTCTAATCTCATTAAGTCTTTTTATTTCTTCTATCAGATCAGTATTTCTAATTTTAAAAATTTTATTGTAAAAATGATTATTCTCAACCAGTGTTTTGTCCACAACTCTAATTGCACTTATATATTTTTTTATTGTAATTGGGCTAACTTTTCTATTCTGCTGAATCCATCCCACAAATCCCTTCTCAAAATTAATTTGAGACTCATCCATATATTTTATTAATGCAAATAAGTACGAAGTATTATGGTTATTAGTATCTCTTTTCCTTGCTTCTCTATCTCCTGCCATCCATTTTTCATAGACGCTGGCTACCTCAATAAATTGTTTTTCAGTAATTTTATTACTGTTTGTCATTGTGGAACTAGGTTCATGATACTTAGCCCTTGCTAACCACACATCTTTTCCATCTGATTGAGCTTCAAACCAAACACCTTCACGAGCATTACTTGGAATTGTCAGTAATTCTATTGGGTGATTCGCTAATTCTTCTAGAATCTGTCTCCACAAAATTTTTTTTTCCAACACTAATCAATCATCCTTAGCTAATAATATTCTACTACTACTCACTTAACATTCTTACATACCTGTTAACTGCGTCTAATTATTTGATATCCATACTCACATAATTAACTACTTTATATTTAATAGATAATTATCTTTAAAACTAATTATAACCTACTTCTGTATAAAACAACATAAGTATTCATATTTGAAAATAAGACAAAGTATCGCTTGCTGTACTGAACTATTTTACTAAGTTTTATTTAAATACGCTAACATTCACTTCACTAAGATAATAGAAAAAAATGAAACAACATTTAAGGAAAATCATAATTGTGTCAGTTGAAGTAATTTATAGTAGTGACTATAATCACTTAATAAACAACACATTATCATATAATAATAATATAACTATCTATATTAACAAGATTGACTTATAATTTAAAGTGATTTATCAAATACAAACGAGGTGTACTCATGAAAAAAACTTATTTCCAAGATTTACAAATTAACTGGAGCAAAGCATCAAAAGAATACATATATGATAACTTTATTAGTAAAGAAAAATTAGAAAACAGTGACTATCTTTATAAAGAACAAATGAATGATCTATTGAGTTGGTTAGAAATTTATATTAATCAAACACCTACAAATACTAATATCAACAATATTTTCAGTATTATAGGTGGTCGGGGAACAGGCAAGAGCTCATTCATCCGATCTGCCACAAAAATAATTGATGAAAAAAAATTTACTGATGTTTCTTCTATAACAAATAACCAAAGCATATATAAGCTAGATCCCATTGATCCCACTGTATTTACAAGTTCTCTCAATATACTAGAACTATTTATCGCTACGTTAAAAAGTAAGATTGACAATACCAATGGTAAAAGTAAAGACAATGATCACTTTAAAAAAATTACAAAATTCAATAAAACCGTCACTGATATTATCGAGGTCCTGAAAAACATACGCATCAATAAGTCTTCCTTTGCAGAAAAGAGCTCCGGCATTGAAGTTTTAGATAACATTCAAAATCAGCAATCCTTTTTCAGTAAAATTTCTGAGTTAATCGAATCTTTTCTCACGATAATAAATAAAGACCGGGGTAACGATTACAAGTACCTTTGTCTGTCCATCGATGACCTTGATTTAGTACCTAACCAATTTACGCACGAAACACTACAATTAATTATTAAATTTCTAAAAAATCAAACTAATCTTATTTTGCTAATCGCCTATCGTAAAGAACAACTTGTCGATTCGGTTTTAGCTAACTTACTTTTAGAAAATAAAGAATTACTAGATAGAAAAGAAATTGATACAACTGAACTTCGAGATCAAGCCGTTAACTTTATTGATAAAGGGTTACCATTACCTCAGCAAGTTGTGCTTGAGTTTAAACTACAAACAAGGATTAGTGATATTTTGTCACCATTTATCGAACCCTACAATAATGAAAGTGAAACTATCTTTTCAGGCTTTCTAAATAGCGACAATGAGCCTTTGACGATTAGGCAATTTATTCAAAAGTCCATTATGGAGCAAACTAGGATACAGATCGAACCTATTGAATCTTTAGAACAAACCCAATACACAAACCCGCGTAATTTGAGAGCGGCCATCCAATTTCTAGAATTCATTCATAAATTAGCTAATTATCAAATATCGATCAATTCTAATGATGATAGGCTTAAATCTTTGGGTTTATTATCTCTCAATTTGAATCGATATCGCCAATACCTTTTAAATGGTTTTAGAGAAAACTTGTCAAAGGACAACTTTGAGATTATTTTAGATTGGAGGTCCCAAGATTACCAAGCTAGAAATAGATCTTTGTGTAACAATATGCTAAATTCAATACAAAGTGCATCCCCCAATAGTCTCAATGACTACTATATTAATATTTTAAACAAACAACCTTATAATGTTTCGCTAGGAGATGTATTTGCTGTTTTGGATCTTTATACTCGAGAGAATAAGCACTCTGATGCTAAATTATTTTTTATTTATGCTTTAAAAATGCTCTATTCAATAGAACTTTTGAGCTTGTTAGTTCATTCGCTAATAGATAGAACGGATAACCTCCATCTTGAAGGATATTTTTCACTCACTAAAGGAAAAATTATTCCCGATGGTTATTATTATAATGATTCCTTTACATCCGGAAACGCGCAGATACTACTAGCCCAAACTATCAAAGACTTGTACGAACCTATCAACGCCCCACTAAATAAATTACTTTACAGCAGTCTCTCAGCTTCTGGGAATATAAGAGTCCAAGGAAAACAATCTTTGGACGATTTTGGTAGAGGATTCAGCTATCAATTTAGGGAGTTTTATGCCAATTATGAATTTGTAAAAGGAAATCATTACCTGATTGATCCTTTTGCGCAATTAAGTAGCCAGTTCTATGTTCAACATAAATTAGACCTTGCTCTCAAGGAGAACCAAAATAATTACTTATTCTACTCCATGTTCGACTTAGACTTCTTTATTCGAAAAAACTATTCACGTAGAAGTTCAACTGGCCGTCCCGCGATCATTTATTCACTTAAACGTGTAAACGATTGTTTCACGGGTAGCTTGTCTACCGCTAACGAAATAGACATGCGTACTAAAATGGTTATGCCTTTATTTGAAGCTGACACATCTAAAGAGTTTTATAAGTATAATCCAATATTCACGGAAAACGAAATTGCAACCCTTGCTAACGAAATAGTACCTCCAGAATCAATAAGCTCCATCAAAGACTTATCTCTTGAGGAAATAGATACCCTTATTGCCTTGGGGAATGATTCATTAAAATATGACTACGTTAAACCTAAAAGAGAATTTGCTAAACAGTATTTCCAAAAGATGAGTGAATGGCCTAAAAACATGCATCCTGAGCAAAAAGAAAGAATGGACAACTTCATCAGCAAACCTAGGTCTCAAGGTTTTGATGAGCTAAATGATAATTTGAAACTGATGACCGAGACTCTCAATGGTCATCGCTCAAATTTACTTAGCAACAATCTAATCGATAGTGAGAAAACTCATGACTAGGCCAAAGGATCTTTTTAATGACATTGATCGTTTGCTAAGAGTCATCTATCGGGAGCTCTGCTTCGACTACTTTCAATCCCATCATTTTATTCCTGATGACCCTTATTGGATAGAATTATTTGATCTATCCAACACTCAGTTTCGTAGTCGAATTATTGGTAAATACATTCAGATTTATCCTGGTAATTACCACACGGATGACTTAGAGAATTTAATCACCTCTCTTGAGGGGCTTCTTAGTCAACGATATAGTCATTCAAATTCTCTTTACTTAATTTTTTTAACTGCTCACCATTTATTCAAAGTAGATAGAGATAATTTGTACGTTGAATTTAATGACCTAATTGAATGGGATGGTTTTAGAAATAAATTAGACCCAAAGCTTTTTGTCTCAGCCTATAATGTAGGGTGTTCTAAAATATCTCACCCTACTTCTATAACTAGTATTGTGGGGCACGATAACAAACAACTGTATGATATTTTACGCCGTCATTCTATTTCAGAAAATCACATGCATTTAAAAGCATCAGGTTATACAGATGAAATCAATTGGTACTCTTTTTTACAATTAAGTTTCAACGACACGACTCGTTTCGCTGATTTCATTTCTAGGGATGAAGTTTTTAAAGAAATTGAAAAGACAAAACAGAATCAAGAGAATCTGATCCAATTTATTATCAAAGTAAGATTACTACGGATTATTCTTATGTTATACGTCCTTGATGACGATGGGGCTTCAGTAGATAATAATGAATTGAAGTCAACCATCACACAGTCCTTTAGCTTGTTACTACGCTCTCATGATGTTTTAAACACATTGGATAGTTTAGGGATCTTGAAAGACACCATAGCTTTGGAAATGGCACAGACCAGCTATTGGAAAGGACAGTTCAAGGGACTAGACTTAACCAAATACGCTGCCTTTGAAACTAACTTTTATCAACAGGTTATGACTTATATTTACGAGAAAAATGCTCACTCTGATTTCATTACCATTGTTTTTAACCTTTATATTGCAGGCATCACTCAATTAAAATTTCAGTTTTTACAAGATAATCTAGGAATGGGATTTACTAAATTCAAAGAGAAAGAAGAACTTAAATCCATCTTTATTAAAGATAAATCCGATGAAAAAAAAGCAGTCATTAGCAGTGTTTTTCATAAATATTATCGCGAAAAATACATTAATAACATTGAAATTCGAGTAACACCTGAACAGACACCGAACGATTACATCGAATTTATTCAGGATATTAATAACATCAATCATAAAGAGTACCATAAAGCGAAGCGAGAACTAAAAAAGCTAGGGCATTCTATCAACAAAATTAATTACGGTGTGATTATCCATTTTATTAAACCACTAAAGTCTGGTATTCATTCCATGGTTGAAGATCAGGCAATCAAGCGAAAGAAATTAGAAAAAGATGCGACAGTTTTGCTTAACACTTTAGATGTCATCAAAAAATACAGCGATAAGCCTAATAATAAGGGATATCTAAGTGATCAGGTAGCTCATAAAATTGTCGGCATCGATACCGCTAATTACGAGAAAGATAACCGCCCGGAACTCTTTGGAACCATCTATCGAAAAATGCGTGATGGAAGCCCCGAAGGCTATGTTCTAAAGGCGACTTATCACGTAGGTGAAGAATTCCCCACCCTTTCAAACGGATTGCGTGCAATCGACGAAGTCCTGACATTTCTAGATTATCGGGCAAATGATCGCCTTGGTCATGCCCTTGCTCTAGGAAGTCATGTTGAAAACTATTATCACACTAAACGGCAAAATATTTTTTGTTCTATTGGCGATTACTTAGATGATCTTGTTTGGATGTATTCTATCCTTGTTGAATCTGATCAAAGTAACGCTCTCCTACTTTTTTTGCGAGATGAATTCGAAGCGAACAAGCTTGAATTATTTAATCCCATCATGCCACAAAATGAAATACCTGATTTTGAGACCTATCTTCATGCCTATTTTTTACGAGGAGACTCTCCAGAACTGCATTATGAACTAATGGATCAATCAGCTGAAAGTTATGAGGGATTTTGCCAGAGATACACTTATCGACTTAATTCAAGATTTATTAACCACAGGCGTGCCTTTTTAGATAAAGGCGCACGAGACCTTTTCTTGCGATATTCATTTGATAAAGATTATCGTGAGAACGCTGAACGCCCATTTCACACAGAAACAAGCGAGCGATTCATTTGCTGTGTTAAACGTGTCCAACGTTTGTTACAAGAAAAAATACTACGAATGACAGTATATATTGAAGCGAATCCCTCTTCAAATAAGAAAATTTCCTACGTCCAAAAATACTCAGAACTACCGGCCATGAATTTAAGTGGCCCCCTATTCGGAGAAAAAGATTCCTTGGAGCTTCCAATTTCGATTAATACTGATGACAGTACCATTTTTTCTACTAACCTAGTTAACGAGTACTCCATGCTAGCTGCTTCTCTTATACGCGAGGGCTATCAACCAGATGATGTCTATCATTACATTGAGAAACTCGCCATTGCCTCAAATATTCACTCCTTTGTTCAGCGGTATTGATATCTACCCGTACTTGAGATGACATGAATAAGCTCACATTAATTTTTCAAAATAATGTGAGCTTTTTATTTTTATGTTAACTATTAACGTCACTTTCACAATTGTTGAGCAATCTTCTGAATTTTCAAGGCAAGATCATCCTCTACTCTATATTTTTCCACTACAAGTTTTTCAAAAGTCTAATGTTTGAAAATCGAGTTGTCTTTAAAAAAGCTTTCTTCACAATACACTTGCAATCTATCTACCTCTAAAATGACATACTTTTCTACTAAGTGGGCATAATCTAAATACAAGCCACTAGCAATCATAAAACTAACATCTAAAACCTTATTTCTAACAATTCGTACAAGAACATAGCTGAATTTATTAGAGTAATTAAAAGGTTTTAGTATTTTCTCCAGGACTGTTTCACAGATAGAAAATACTCAGAAATCTGAATACAATTAATTTAATTGTATTCTATTTCTTCATCAAGATAGCTCTAAAATGAACATACCACAGTATCTGCAAACCAACCAAATTTCGACCGAGTGATAATTTTATAATCGTTGATTTATCGTCGATAAAAATCAGCGTAATCATCTCCAACAATTTTAACTTTGCCGATGTCACTTGTTGAAATTCCATAATAAGAACCTCCAAGCATTCCCTCACTTGACGTAGTTTGGTATGTTACTAATCCAAATATATGTTCATAACAAGGATTTAGTTGAAACTTTCTATTACTATTTAGGACACGTCCTTTTCTTCTTATGGTATAATTCTGCCAAAACCTGCCATGATTCTATCCTAACCTCAATATCCAAATTCCTAAACTCAGAAGATTCAATTTCCCTTTTAATGCCTCCCCAGAGTTACTTCACGATAATTATTCTCAGCACTTCAGTCGAAATTTTCACAAAGTCCTTATTCTTCAATCTAACAGGACACTCTCTAGTTAGTATTTGACGACTTCCTTGACAAAAAATCAGAAATGGAATACTCCTTCAAATTTTTAGGAGCAATCTCTAATGAACTTAAAGTATATTTTTATACACCTAATCTTTCTCGCAAGTGAATATAATAATTTCTTCATGCAAAATACTCAAGTCCCCATCATTTTTAACTTTTTCGCACACTATTCCATTCGCTTTTAATAAGTATTGTGGCTCTGATTTACAGTTTCTATATTCTACTTTGACTTGGCTTTTCCTAAATATTTCCCAAACTTTATAGAGTATAAACGGTAAATGAATAAAGTTGCTCAAATATTTACTTTCTTCTTCAGTTTCATTAATATGTACAATAATCATCTCCTTTGATTCATCATATGAATCAAATCTCAAACTCATCAGCGACAAAGTAATTTCAAAGTCTGCTATTAATAACTCTGGCTTAATTGCCGGTATTGATTCTTTTATCTTCATCATTTCAATTTTAGAAAGTTCTGTTACTTCACCTGTAAAATCTGCAATAAATAACGCTCTCGCTAATTGCAACAAATTTGCACTTCTAGTTATTTCGGCATAGTAAATTAGTATTTCATCTGTTGACAATTCATGAGAATTTTTATTCCCTCTAATTTCAAATATTAATTCTGCCTTCAAACCATCTATTATATAATTTTTATATTGAGCCAAATTTCGCCAATTACTAATTTTATACTGAACAGGTAATCCAGTTTGAAATAGATGACTCATACTTGGCTTACATTTTATTAATAAATAATCGTTCATTACCCCTAATTTCATTTTCTTCAATATGCTAATTTCTACTTTATACCCATTCTCCAAATAATATATTATCTGATATAGTTCTCTAAAATGATACTTTATCATTCCTTCTGCCATGTCCCCAATAAGGTTTAATGCAGTTTCAAAAGTATCATAAGGATCACTATTATCATATAGTTTACTAATTTGATCATGCTTTTTTTGCCATAAGTTATTATCGTTCGCGATGTCTTTATCTTGTCCAATAATGAATGTTAGTATGTCGGGACCATAAGCATTAAGTCCTTGTCTGTATACCTTTACTACTTCTAACAAGTCCTTTTTAAAATGGATATCTCCAACCTTCTCATAGTTACTAATAAAGGAAGCTACTCTTATAGATAAAGGATCTGTAGATGCTTTATCTAATTTATCTTCATTTGTAAATAAGCCTTTTAAAATCTTTTTTGTATTAATTGTAATGTTATTATCTCTTACGCTCATTATATGGCTCCTCATCTTTTCATTTTCAGCATAAAAGTGGCTAAATTAAAGAAATGCTAAACAAATTAGTTTTCAAATACATTATTAAAACCAAGTTCCATTAATGCGGTACTGGCAATTTCTTGCTATTTACAAACTCTTCCAGTTCATCTACAAATTTTTGATAGCCTTCTGGCTGAATTTCTTCTTTAGATGTCCCTTTACCACTCTTATAAAAAGCAGTGCCATCATTATATTGAATGCACAGTTGCCAATTATAACCCTCTCCCCCCATCTCATCTAACACTTGCTTGTCTCCGTAAGAATAGTCAGTTAACCAATCGGTAACATTATTTTTTATAAAAATATCTTCTACAACCTGTATGTCTTTTTCCGTCAACGCTTCATCCAATTCGGCAACTCCAATAGTTGAATCACCTGGGTTTAGAAAGAGTCCTTTGTTTGCTAAATCTACAGCAATTAGTCTCTCCCATGCTAAATTGTTTATTTCATAAAAATAAAATTTAGCTATTTCTTCCACACCCTGTTCCTTACTAGTAATACTCTGCTTATTTCTTCTTAATTTTTCAAAATCCGATACAGGCGGAACCTGATTTGCATTAATCATAGACGAACTTTCCATTGTCTTTTCCTCTTTACTAGTCTTTACATTATTGTTAGAACAAGCCGATAATAAAGTTAATACAGTCAGAAAATAGATACAAATTTTCATTTGTCCTTACCTCCCATTTCCTTAATTGCTTCCTTCATACTTTCATTAGATTTAGGCAAATATTTTTCTATACTTTTAAGTCTCTCAGAATGCTCGGGTTCTGGAACCATTTCTCGTCCAAAAAATCCCGCAAATCCTTCGATGTTTTTCTTGTATAATGACCCGTTCATCACGAGAAAGGTGTTTGTCTTTGCGTGTTTCTGTGTTAAACTGATTTTGCGTTATAGCGATTTCACCCTTTATTGTTTGGCTTCAGAACCTCAATAATACCTGAAATTTGTCTATGACGTTATTTTTTATCTCAAGTGGCTAACTTGATTATAAAATGTGCCGTTGAAAAATAAATAAATTGTTTTTAAGAAGAAGGCCTTTTTTTGGTTTATTTATTATTATTTAATATTTAAATTACAGAAAAAAGCTACTCTATTTGAAGACAGCATTCCAAATTGTCCACCTCTGCGAAAGAACCATTTCTTCGCACGACTGGTAAAAAGCCTTCGCCATACTCACATAAAGCTTCAGGTGGTCTCCCGCCCATTTAATATGTCTAAATGCTTACAAGTCAACATAGACAAAGAAATAGAAAAATCTGTGTCAACTTTCCTTGACTAACTCAAACGAAAAAAGTCATATGTTTGCTGGCATATGACTTTTAACCACTATAGAAGATTAATTAACTAGTAAATTTCGTAAAGAATCAGTTAGTAATTCTGAAAAATTAACTTTATGCTCCTTGCCTAACACATCTAAATAATTAGGTATCGTCACATTTTTCCTAACAGACTTATTATCATTAGCATACTTAAAATTTCTAAAATTGACATCTACTGTAGTGACTATGTCATTCTCACTTTTTTTAAGTGAGCCAATGTTTCTATAATCCACCTCTTGCTCTGGAAATACACTTCCTTTTCTATCCAACTCGACTAGATGATTACCGATATAGTCTCTTGCCATTTCTATTGACTCTTCAAACGTTTCAGCTTGGGTAAAACCATTAAATGCTGGTATCTCAATGACGAAATCAAAACCTGACGAGTCATTTTTAGTTTCAGAAATGACTATGGGATACAAATATATTTCTTTTTTCATAGCTTACACACCTCCCCTTTTCAAAATATAGTTAATTTGTGGATAATATGAATCGCAAGACCGATTAATTCTAGCTGACTAACAGCGGGGGTTATAACCCCCACTTTTTAATCAGGGATTGTGCTAGTCGTTCGTTTATCTCTCGATGACGTGGTATCTGTTCTGTAGCGTTTCCGTTACTCCAAATATCATGCTTACCGCCCGAACGAAGAATGCTCCAACCCTTTTTCTTGAATTTATTTTCTAAGTCTCTCTTTTTCATATTCTTCTACTATATATGTATTATTATACGCATGAAAATATGTTTTATCAAGAGTTTATGCGTGTAAATATACACCGGCCATCGATGAACTAAGGGTTTTTATTACCATTCTTCCATTCAAACTCATGTATATGTGGGTTGGCGAAAAAATAAAATTCCTACTTATATTCTTCCGATTTATCAACCTAAAAAGGAAACTTGAAAATTATTAAAGCAAAAAAGAGACATTATTCGTGTCTCTTTTTATTATTTCACTACCTTTTCAAAAAAGTAATTATTCACCTACATTTTTGAATAATAGTGCTTACTTTAAAAAAAACTAAAAATTAATGTTTTTACTTTAAAAATGTTGTATACTAACAGAGACAAATAGATTGGAGGTTTATGTATGGATGAATTTAAATTGCATGAAACAATCAGTAAAGCAATAGTTGATGGTACTTTGAAAGGGTACTTACAGTATCTTGAAGAGCGTAAAAGTAAAAAAGAGTCAATGAGTGTTAGTGGTGCTTACGCTTGGACAAAAGGAAATCACATCGATGATCAAGTTTCTAAAATTGGACAAAACCACAATGTACAGTTTAAAATTGAAAAAGCTGGCTATACCTGGGAATATTTACAGTTTTCAGTTAGCGAAAATGCTGAAAATTATATGGTTATCGTAAAAAACTCTAGACGAGTGAAAAAATCATTTGATGATCAAAAAAAGAAGGCCAATGAAGATAATTATTTGGTGAATTTAGCTGATATAAATACAGACGTTTTAAAGAATAGCGAGCAAAACTTTGTTGTTCAACCAGAACAAATTCAACTTGAATTAAATGACCCAGAAGAAGTAAGGGCTGTTATAGAAGGCAAGCAACTGAATGTCACTCAAAAATACTCGCGCTTTTATATTGTGACCTACGAAATTGATGATGAAACTAAATTCGTTGAATCCATTCAATTAACTATGCCTAATCGTCAAACGATGAACCTAGAGCTAATTGAAGATTTAAGTTATCTTATTCAAGATAGTGAGTATGAAATTACTACTGAAGATGTAGAACCAATTATGAATGAAAAAGTGTCTGATCAGACTATTTTCTCAGGTGATTCAAACGCATTTGGTTATTCTATCCCTGAAGAAGAAAAAGAAGAATCTGGAAACTAGTTCTCCAACAAATAAGCAAGGATGTGATTACAATGTTTTTCGGAGAGAAATTACAAAGTGTCAGAGAATTAAATGGTCTCTCCAGAAAGGAACTTGCTGACAAATTAAATTTAAGCGAACAAGCAATCTGGCAGTATGAAAATCAATATACTGTACCAAAATTTGAAGTGGCTAATGAATTTAAAAAAATTTTTAATGTAAAAGCTCAATTTTTCTATACAGAACCATTTGCAACCAATATTTCTAAAGTTGAAAGTATTGCCTACCGAGCTGAGGATCGAGAGGCTCGTAAAAAAACAAAAATGGAAACAACTTTTATTGATTTTATTAGTTATTTTTTAGATAAGTTTGAAAGTAAACTCAATTTGCCAACTAGTCCCCTTCCATCATTAAGAGACGAATCAATTCAACTTTATAATATGTCAATGGAAACAAATGACAGGCTCTTACAGTTAGAAAAGATTGCTGAAAATGCTAGAAAAAGATTGGATGTACAATCAAATTCAGAGCTTCTTTACAAGCTTGAACTTTCAGGAATATATATTTTAGAAAAAAATATGGGAACAAGTATTGATGCTTATAGTACTTGGACTAGTCAAGAAAAACCGTTTATTATTCTTGGTAACAAAAAAAAATCAGCAGTTCGAAGAAATTTTGATTTAGCCCATGAATTAGGACACTTGCTACTTCATTACAAGATTGATATGGATAGCCTAACAAAAGATGAACATAAAATAATTGAAAAAGAAGCAAATGACTTTGCCTCTTTTTTCCTTCTTCCAAAAGAGCAATTCTTAAAAGACTTTTCAACTATTTCAAAGAAATCAAATCCTGAATCATATCTGGATTTAAAAATGAAATATATGGTTTCAATTGGCGCCTTAGAGTATCGTGCTTATAAAATGGGACTATTGACGTTTGAAGAAAATCGTTACTTTTACGCGACCCTAAATCGAAAAGACTACAAAAAGAATGAACCTTTAGATGAAGATATCGCGATTATTAGACCTGGAAAAGTTCGTTCTTTGCTAGACTTAATTTTTAAAAATCACTTATTTTCATTAAATGATATTCTAAATGACTATTATATTGACCGTTCATTTTTAGAATCTCTATTTGGGATTGAACATAAATTTCTAAGCAAGTACTCTGAAGAGTCTAATAGAGAATATTTTAATAACTCAAATGTTGTTTCTTTGTTCCCTAAGGAAAACTAATTAATATTGAAGGACGTTCTTATTAGGACGTCTTTTTTTTCGATTAAATTAAAGGGTAATTTCAAAGTAATGGAGATTAAAATGGTAATAAAAATAAGAAATCCTACAATAATCTATTCTAATACTTTGTTTTCCTTGTTTATCATAAATTATAATAGTTTTTTCAATATTTCCACTAGAACCAAGTTTATTGAATTCTATTTTACTATTTGGAACTCCGTCCATGGAAGAATAATTCTTTTTATAGTACTCTTCTGGTAAAAATGGCTCACTAGCAAAATCACTAGGTCTTGTGACAGAATCACTCATAAACGTATCTGCCATTTTTTTTACCATACGGGCACCATAAGCTTGCCCAAAGGCCTCCATCACTGGCGTAACCATTCCTGCATATAGAAACTTATTTTTTTCAACTGCTGTTAATTTTTTTCCAGCGTGCGGATGAATTCCTTTACTCGCACATAAGATATACTTTTGATAAACTGTGTTTAAATCATCTGTCTTCTTGACAAGAATCTCTTCAGCTGGAATATCACCGACCTTCATGCCTCTAAGCATGCCTAAATTCAATTTACCATCTTTAAACATTTGATGGCACATACTCTTCGCAACACTAATGTTATATAGTATAATAAATAATAAGATAGTGGTTATCGAAGGATATTAATTTTTCGTAATATGCAACATCAATTTGTATGAGAATATCTAGAAAGGAATATCTGGAAGAGGTTGATACAAACGTTAGCCAACCAACAACAGATATAGGCGAATATGAAAAAAAAAAATAAATACAGATTTGAAGTAAAATTAGGTTTCTTTGTATTAGTACTGTTTGGGCTTTCACACACATTAGTTATGGCTTCGGAAATCGTAAGAGGATTTTTAGCTACCTTATCTATTGCGTTAATCGTAATTGGATTCTTATCTGATAATAGTTATGAGCAATTAAAAAAAAAGAAAAAAAAGATTTTAACGAACTAAAAGTACTTTTAATATTTCATTTTTCGTGATTTGATGTGACAACGAATATGAAAAACGCAATACCGTCTTAATGTAACTCAGAGTATTGTTAACATTCGTATGATTTTAGAAAAATCACGTTGTGAAATTATTTTCGTTATATAGATAGCCACTATCAAAATTAATTCTGTAAGTGGACAATAGTTTCTTCTCAACACCATGTGTGGTACCGGAAACTCAAATTTATTGCGATTGTGTATCTGTTCAGCTCTATTATGTTACTTTATAGGTACTTTCTTCAGATATCCCGTCACTCTCAGTGTGCTCAATGGAGCAAATGATTGCTGATTTATCTTTCTAGGATAAACGCATCAATTTCCAGCAACCGGATGAAAACGTTTCCATTCCATGCGAAGTAGATTAGAAAATTGATTTCTTACCATGCCCCCTCTAGTCTGATTATTTCGGAGAATTGAGCCATCATTTCGGGAATCGTGGGCCACGAAAAAGAGTTGGTCTACTTCTAAATCAACTCTTTCTTTTTATCTAGCTCTCATCGAATGCTCTCCTTCAATTAAAATACATGGATCATTTATTAAATTAATTGATAGCTCATCAAATCGTTCAATTTCCTTATTCTCAGTTCTTACTCTTGTCACCAACTTAACAGATGACGTTATATCAAACTCCTTAATAATCCTCAGTTGCCCTTTTCATTTAATTTCCCCGTCTATATCAATATCAGTACTGCCTTCATCTTTTTTCTGATAGCTCTTCCTAACTCCTAACATTATCATGAATATGATAAGAACCATCTTTATAACCCTTCCACAGCTCTGGCTAAAAATACCCAGCATGCGCTCAACTTATCGTTTTTAACCGCACTCTTTAGCCTTTTGTATATCGAATTTAATTGATTACGCTGAGACTTGTTTCTATTTTTTATGCAATTAGGAATTTCTTCGTATTAACTATTAGCAGCTTTATTAGCTAATTATGGATGACTAATTCCTCTATTAATTGGGTGATTGTCTTTTTAAAATCATAATTGTTAAAATAGTCAACGATTATGTTTTGCACAAACTCATTGTCAATTGTTTCATCACTAATATACTTCAAAAATAAATCATAAACTTCTTGATTTTGATATTTTGATAGCAGTATACATATAGGCAATAATAATTCTGGATCTGCCTCATATTTAGTTAGAAAATAGTCTGCCAATAGTTTGGCTGACTTATCGGTCATTTTGTTTTCTATTGCTTTAATAAATATAATTTTCTCATCACAAGAATAGATTTCTGATGTAATTAATTTAATTAGTTCTTCTGTGTTCAAATCCTCTTCAAGTATATTTAATTGGCTACTAGCCACACCATCTCTCGCTTCTTTATCATCATTATAATAGTCCTCTAAAAAAGTTGGATAGTCAACTAACTCATAAATCAAAGAATTTATATCCTTAACATATGAACTAATATTGCTTTTGTATACTTGAAAATCTTGAATCTCATATATTGATAATCCACTAAAGTCATCAACTATTCTAATATCATCATCTTTTTTTATAATAACTGGATAGAATTTATTAATAGTTATATCTCTATTTTTTTTGTTAGAAATTGCTTTTACAATCATATTATCTAACCCCCTTTGGTATAAAATTATTATCCAAGTCTATTATCCAAAAATTATCAGTGAGTCCATTCCTGATTTTTAGATCTTTAGGGATTGGTACTTTCATTTTCACATCATAAAAACTTATTTCACCAGTTTTTAGATTTTGATAATAATGAACTTTTCCTTTCCCCATCAGTGTTTCATAACTATATGTGGACTCCATTTTTGCCCAGGCTGACATTGAACTTCCATTTTTAGTAAGTTCGGAAATCACCTTAGAGTCTTTCAAATCGGAGACTGATATAATTGGTTTGGAGTTTTCAAGTATATCACCTTTCATTTATAGGCGATCTTTAGTAGGCGTCAAATAGAATGACGGCTATTGTGAACCAGCTGTCTATCATATACTAGCATTATCAACTATATGAAAGGCGGTTTCAAGTGGATATTGTATCGGTACACTTAACCCAAGGCACCAAACCAGGTCAACCAAGCTCACAAACAGCTCAGACTCAGACTCAAAAGAATCCGTTAGTTTGTCGGATTCGCCTTGAGAAAAATCGGGATGTTCAATTTTTTCAAGGGGCAGATCCCAAGTTGATTCAAGCTGTTTTAAGGGGGTTAGCTTAGATGTTAGTGGATTTCTCAAAAGTAGATCATACTTATCTTGTTTGCGGCTTCACTGATTTACGCAAAGGAATTGATAGCTCAGCCAGTCTTGTTCATTCTCATTATCAGCTTGATTTATATGACAATGCCGTGTTTCTATTTTGTGGCCGCCGAACGGATCGGTTTAAGGCCTTGCATTTTGATGGTGAAGGCTTTTGGCTTCTCTACAAACGATATGATGGTGGAAAACTTAAATGGCCTCGTTCTAGAGAGGAGGTCACCGAACTGTCTCCCAAACAACTCGACTGGTTGTTTAACGGATTTTCAATTGATCAACAGCCAAGAATCCAGTCATCAAACCCACGAACTTTAATGTAAAAAAAAGCTCAAAACGTTGTTTTCATCACGTTTGGGCTTTTTTTACATGTGCATAAATAGTACAATAAAAATAGAATAATCAGAGAGAGGTGACCGTCATGGATGAGTTAGAACAGCTACGCCAATCAAACAAAGAGATACTCAATCAATTGGGCATCGCTCTTAGCCAAAATAAAGAATTTATCGCTGAGATTAAGCGCTTATAAGTATTTGAAGTACCTCTTTGAATGTCTCCCTCAGTTGCCTATCCATCAACAACCAGAATTAGTTGAGGCGTTACTGCCGTGGCAGCCTCAGGTTCAGTCTGCCCTAATTAAATAGGCCTAATCATGATTCTTATCCCAAGAATACCTTGATTAGGTCTATTTGTCATACCGTCATTCTATTTGAGGCTTACATATAATCCATCATTGACAGATTACATCTCTGTTTGTTTCTCTATTAATCATCTATGAGTGTTATTTTTTCAAATTGGCTACAAATACCGTTGTTGCCGCTTGGACAACCTTACCAAATAAACAGTAGCTTTTACTAGTTGAGAAACCATGACGATTCCTTTCTAAGCCTCGACAGCTTAATCTATTCACTATCCGAAAGATATTAAAACTTATTGTCACCTCAAATAGCCAAAGTTTTTAAAGTATCAGAAAGTTCAAGTAACAATTTCTTTCCCTCGTTTTTACTGAAAGTAATGATTTCTAATTGGGCATAATTTTCAATAAAATAATCAAACGTTTGAAAGGTCGTTTTCTCAGGTTCTTCAATCTCTTCCCATAAATACTGGGGGCTAATCTCTAAGTAGATTGTTTCATCTACGCAATATATCCAAGTTGAATTCCTTATATTGCGCGAGGCAGACCACAATAAATAATCATCAGTTAAATCCTCTTCGTTAGCATCTAGCTCCTCATTCATTAAACGATGAAAATAGCAACTCCACTCGTAACCAATTCCATGAGGAAACAACTCAGGTGATAGCGTAAGCTCTCCATTTATCGCACGCTTAACCTGATTGCTCAGCGCTTGGTAACCTTCGATAGCAAAATCCTCAAAAACGAGATATTCTTTTTGATCATTTATTACCTTAATTGATAGCTCATCAAATCGTTCAATTTCCTTATTCTCAGTTCTTACTCTTGTCACCAATTTAAAAGATGGAGTTACATCAAACTCTTTAATAACCATTATTTTATTTTCCCCTTTTTATTTACTTTCCCTGTTTTAATCAGTACTGCCTTCATTTTTTCTGATAGTTCTTCCCAACTCCTAACATGACCATGAAATTGCCCCGTTACGGTTTTATCCAATACAACAAATTCCCCTTCACTGACCGCGACTCTTCTATCAGTTGTAGCCTCCTTCAACGGTACCGAATTATCTAATGCATCTTGGCCATTTTTAGGTTTTTTACTTTTGGTAGAGTTTCCTTTACTACTATGATAAGAAGCATCTTCATAAATCCCATTTGGATTCTTATGCCCATTCCCACCACTTCCTAAACTTTTCATAGCACTGACTAGAACCAAACCTGAATGCGCCCAGATTGCCCCAGTCGTAGCCAATGAACTTGGCAATGCTACCACACTCGCTCCACCAGTTACAGGAGCTGCTAGCAATGAAATCCCAGTACTTCCTGCCAACCATGTGGTACAGGCATCATCAAATACTATCTAGCAACGCTCAAAACATGGACGTCATCATGATTATAGACGGTTAAAACATTACCCCTCTGCTAATCACAGGTATTTCCCGAAGAACTATTTCATCTGAAGTATTCTGTTATGTATTAATAATATCGAAAAACAACTATTTTGTAGCCCCCCTATTCAAACCATGTTTATTTTAAAAGCCAATTTGGATTCATTTTAAACGGCTGGCCCACCATTTATCTTGGATGTTCCATTCCAATCTCATCCATCATATCTTCTCGAAAATAATCTAAATTCTAGATCCTTAACTAGTAATCAGTATCATCTAAATAAAAGGTTGAACGCTCTATCACCACCTAACCAATCAATTAAAAAAACTAACCGAATGAGCGGTTTCATATAGTAAAAACTGCGGCCTTAACAGTTGCTTATTTCTCCATGTAACGTTGGTAATCAAGCTTTTAAGATAATACGACTCTCTTTTTTTGCCTATAATCTCTTTGGATTCACCCGTTTACTAGTAATAAGTGATTTTAATAATCACATTATGTCACTATCCACGAGATAGTCTAATCCGCCAGACCAAGGAGCTGTCTTTAAACAATACATCCTATAAAAAGGCCGTTCCACAGTCATTAACTAGTAACCCTTCACCCATAGATTTAGCTATTTTTATGATTTCCCCTTGACAAGCAAACGTTTTCATTATATACTCATTAAAAGATGAAATTTAGTTTTTTTTAAGAATATTATTAATACTGGATAAAATAACTACTTTTTTGTTGTCGTTTGCCTACCTATTATCAACCTAAAAAGTACGTAAACGCTCAGACGACATAGGTTTAATAACAAATAATTATTTGCAAAAACCTCATAAACAGCATATTAATAGTAATTTAAAAACTATTTAAATAACGATTTTTGTAATTTTTACGTAAACGCCGCGTTTACATCATCGACAATGAAAAATAATAATTTTAACGCATCTTCAAAAAAAATAAATAAACATAACAGGTTCCTCAATTTATACTTAGGTTTAAATTTTTTATAGCCTCAAGTATGCTCTCTTGAAACCATATGACACAGAAATTATTTTGTGTCATTGCTTAGTCGATTAAAATAAAGCATCTTTCCTAATTTTAGGAGAGGTGCTTTATTGTTTAATCTAATCAAATCCCCAGGCAATTCGAACCAAACTACATTCACTATCAGTCACTAAATTGACTTGCTTTGCCCTCTTCTCCTGGTATTTCATAATCTTAAGATCCCAGCCGGAGCTACTTTATTCAAACTATTTTGAGTTTTTTCGTTTTAGGTGCACTTGTAAGTTCACCGTCTACATTTGATAGGTCCCACCAAATGTAGACGATACTTTTACTTGACTATTGGTTGTGCCATCAAAGACATAATGGTTGACGACAACCTGTTAGCTAAAGGCAATCCTCATCTGTAATTTTATCACTCTCATCTGACACATTCCCTTTAATTTCAATTTTTGTTGCCTTTTCATTTGTGTGTTGACTGGTAACGACTAATTCTTGTGAACAGTTAGCAATTCACCCTTATGAATTGTTTGCCCTGCCACACGCCATTCTTTTTTGACAGAGACATTAGTTTCAGCCTGACTAATATCATTACTTTTCATCATTAGAGCGATTAAAAGCTTCAATAGCTTAGTCTTCCAGAACTCTTGCAAACTAAAGAGAACGAAAAAATGATTCAACATAGATCCAAGAGGTAACAGGATGGAACCTCCCTGCGCCCTTTACTCTCTGATTAAGTAAAAAATATCAACCACCTATGGATTCTTATATGTCATATTTTTCAATCCTTTTAATTGGGCTGACTCGAATGATATTAAAATACGAAACCAAAGATACTCCTAGAGTCACCAAAATGAGAATCGGTGAAATAATCAATAGTGGGTCAATCACCAGACGATACGTTGCTGACCACTGTCCTTCGATATAACGTTTAACCACCGTACTAATCAGTAAAAAACTGAGAAAAAAAGATAAAATCAGTGTAACCACTGAATAACAG
Organism: uncultured Vagococcus sp.; assembly: GCF_963518325.1. NCBI lineage: Bacteria > Bacillati > Bacillota > Bacilli > Lactobacillales > Enterococcaceae > Vagococcus > uncultured Vagococcus sp. The sequence continues at coordinate 120,126 of NZ_CAUQJB010000008.1, forward strand.
AGCCCCTCAATCAGAAATAGCGTGCGCATTTGCTTGTTTGTCATACCAAGGCTCTGCATAATCCCAAACTCTTTACGACGTGCTGTAGCTGAGGTAATCACTGTATTGACCAAGTTAAGCATGCCAATGCTAAAAATAACTATACTTAATAATGTTTGAACGAGCATCATTGCCGAAGTCTCTCTCTTATATCTTGACGCCAGCGTTCGAGCTGATGTAACGGTCACTTCATCATTACGATGTTCATTGAAATAACTCTCAATCGTTTTTTCTCCTAATTCATTCACATTGAGATATAATTTTCTGATTTCCTTATTTGGATAAAGACGCTCAAATTCGTGATAAGGAATAAAAAAAGAGAGAGAAAATTCTGCCTGTTTACTTCTTCTTGCTTCACTAATCGTCACTGGCGCCTCTACTATTGCCATCACTTCAAATTCTTTCCCCTGTATGATTACTTTCTCTCCCACCTGATAGGTAGGTTGCTTAGGATTCGCTGGATCATAGACACCTTGAGCAATGACATAGTTTCCTTTGTTAAACTTCTCTTCATTCCAACTGCCCTGTAATAAGCCTTCTTTGGTGACCAGATTTTCCGATACAATTCCATCAATCCCATAAATAATCTCCATACATTTTCCTGTTTCAACCATTCTTTGATAACCTTCAGTCCAATTTTCATTGGAAGACATTTGACTGAGAATTGCCCCGGCATTTCCTTCGTAGTAGTTCTTTAGCTGTTTCATGAGAGTCTCTGGTAATCTTTCTTGAACTTCTTGAGTCATCAATCGCCCTTTTTTAGTTACGCCCTGTAACTGCTCAATTTCAGTCACCAGAGACTCTGGGAGCACCATCTTATGAGAGTCATTGATCCTCTTATCTTCTACAAAAGATGTATCCGCAATACTATAATCACTAATGGCGAACTCGTTTTGATATTTATCCATATCAAAACTTTTATCAATCGCGTATACACAACTTAGCATCACCAATCCCATCACCATAAACCCAATAGATATGATGGTTCGCATTTTATTTCTAGATAAACTCAATAAGCTCAACTGGAAGAGTAAAGGTAGACCTGGCCACTTTTTTTCGCTCTTATGACTAAATCCATAACTTTCATCTTCATTCAACAATTCAGTTGTAGAAACTTTTCCAGCCGTTCTGGCAGGGATAATACTTGAAAGAACAATGACTAAGAATATCAGTAGCACCGTGATTAAACTATCTCCCCACTTAATACTAGTACTCCCTCCGGAAAAATAGCTATTCAAGATTCGATTGACAAACGAGCCACCAAATCCCCCACCAATTATGAGGCCAATTAACATCCCAATAAGCCCAATGATCAGTGCCTGAAAGAACACAACACTATAAATTTGATAGGCGCCTGCTCCTAATGTTTTCATTCTACCAAATAGCTTAATCTCATGTTTAATTGAAATCTGCATCACATTTAACAAGATTAACCCACCACAAAATAAAATAATTATGATAGCTACATAATATAAGCGATTCTCTTTAGTTAAATAGTGAAGCGTGTCTGGGTCGTAGACCCAGTTTACTCGATATTGTCTTTCCTCCAATTTCAACTGGCTAATTACTTTTTGAGAGGCATCAGCGCTCGTTTTATCATCTGGAAATAAGACCGCAGCACGGTAAATAGAAGCTTTGTCACTTTTCATACTGCCAGAGGCCAACCAAATTCCCGATTTTTCTTGCGCGGATCCTGTCCAATACCCCACTAAGGTCAATTTTTCTTCCTGAAACATGTCCTTTGTCTTAAATTTATAGACGATTGTTTCGCCAATTCGAACCGGAACACCCATCTCTCGTAAAGTTTCAGCGCTTACTACTACTTCATTCCGTTTAACCGGTGCCTCTCCATAATCAGGAGTTAAAAAGTTTTCTTTCGTGTAAAGTTGATCCATTTCAATCAAATTAACTTGTTGGCTGTGTTCATTCACTTCAATCGTACTTGCCTTCGACTGACTTATGCCAATTTTTGTCCCCTTCACTACGTTCTTCGCTGATTTTACCTGCTGAAGAGTCAAATCATTGATAATTAAGTGAGCACTCGTACCTGCTTGTTTTTTAAAGTTATCTTGCCAACTTAGTGTAATATTTGAGGTCATTACCAGCAGTAGGAGTGTAAAGAGTGTCATGATTGACACTGTTAAAATCATAATAAAATTTCTTAGTTTATTCACTTTGATACTTCTGAATGCAAATCTTCTCAGGACTCGAAAATGTATTTGTCTTTCAGTTATTTTTTTTTCTTTTTTCATCTATGCGTTCTACCCTCCCATCACGTAAGTGGATAATCCGATCTGCTAGCTCAGCTATCTCTTGATCGTGGGTTACGATGACAACGGCTTGGTTAAACTCCTTGATTGTCATTTTTAATAGTCCAATAACCTCTAGACTTGTAAAGCTATCTAAGCTTCCTGTTGGCTCATCCGCAAGAATTAGTGCTGGCTTAATCGCTAAAGCTCTAGCTATCGCCACCTTCTGCTTCTCTCCTCCAGACAAAATATTGGGTAACAGAGACATCTTATCTTCTATTTGAAGAAGAGAGGCAATTTGCATGATATACTCTCTATCCGCCAGTCGACTATCCAATTCTAGAGGAAATGTAATATTTTCGTAGACATTCAACACTGGCAGTAAATTATAATTACGAAAAATGAAGCCAATATGTCTTCTTCTATAAGATGCAAGTCCTTCTTCATCTAAAGTAGCCAAGTTCATGCCATTGACTTGAACTAATCCAGAGGTTGCTCGGTCTAACCCACCGATAATATTCAACAAAGTCGATTTGCCACTCCCAGAAGGCCCATTAATTGCCGTAAGTCCCTTCCCTATATCCAGACTAATATCTTCTAGAAGATTAATTGATGTCCCATTGGACAAAAGAGACTTATTTAACTGTTCAGTTTTTACCGTACCCATATCTTCATCACTTTCCTTAATTTAGAGTAGAAATTGTTGGCAACATCACTTGTGTGAAACAATCGCTTGTACACCTTTGAGCATTCACACCCTTGCAACTCGCATACCCATCAATCTCTTCTGCCATAAAAAATTCATCATCATCAAAGTCTTCATAATCACTTGCTTCCAGTTCAGGGACTGTTTGTCTTACCTTCTCTTTGTTATTTTTTTTTTTGAGCATTCTATTTCCCTCCTCCTACTTACTTATAGATACTTCTTATTTGAAAACTGTTCTCTGCTGTCAAGCAGATTCTCTGGTAAGTATTAATGATTGGAAAGACCGTTATAGTCATTTTTTGTTGCTTTTCCAGTAGTTTAACTAAATCATTCAAATACGCTTGATTCTCATTAAGGAATTGATTACTGATTGCCCCAAAGAAGAAAATATCCGCCTTTTGAACATATGCTTCAACATCCAGCATGGATTGCCCAACCATCGCATCAAAACATAATTCCACATTTCCAATCTGTTTATACATGCCATACAAGCGCATATTATTAATATCCATATCGTCTGCAAAAAATAATATACGCTTATCTCGGAAACCATCATTCTCAGTTGTTTCATATTTATTAAAAAATATTTTAGACGCATTTTGCTGTTGACTAAACTGCTCTAAATAATCGATAAAACTTTCAACTAAAGAACGATCAATTTTACGGGTTCCTATAAAACTAGAGAACAAGCCCGCTAATAGTGGACAAAGATAACTATTCCCTTGTCTAATCGTGCAACGAATTGCATCTGGAATATAGACCATATTATCCGAAAATTCAACAATTCTCTCTTGATAGGCCACCTGACAAATATCGGTTGGTATTTCTGAGGTGGTCACGCCAATCACACAATCAAAATTGGCCGGATAAGACTTCGTCCCCGGTAGATTATGGTCTGCCGCAAAGATGACAATGTTTTTTTTCTGTGCCTCTAAACAGACTTGTTCTAATAAATGAATCCGCTTAGCAGAAGCCGCACAACTCCCCAAACTCAAATTTACAATATCCGCTTGAATTTCAATACAATACTTAATCGCATTGATGATGTCCGACAATAAACAGCGATTTTGTTCATTTAAAACTCGAATTGAAATAATTTCAATATCACTAGTCTCTCGTAATAGGACCTTGATAATCTCTGTCCCATGGGAATTCACCTTCCCTTGGTACTGTTGTTTTAATTCGCCATCTTCATAATACAAATCTTGAAGAGTCACATTTTGGAGCAGTTGATCCGTTTTGTCAATCCCTGAATCAATCACAACCACTTTCTTTTTCTTAATCATGCTAGACTTCCTCTCAATTTTTATACTGCTTGAACAAGCGAAGCCTGATAGCTACGGATAGCTTCCACCATATCCGTCCTTTCCCAAGAAAACAGCGTGTCCTTTCTACCAAAATGGCCATAACAGGCTGTTTTTTGGAACATAGGACTTCGTAAGTTCAGCAACTGAATAATTGCATCTGGCGTTAAGCAAAATAACTCGCTAATAACATCGGAGATTTGTTCATCTAAAAGCAGTCCAGTTCCAAACGTATTCACATTGATAGAAACTGGCAGAGAGACACCAATGGCATAAGCCAATTGAATTTCACATTTCTTCGCTAGTCCTGCTGCTACAACATTTTTTGCAATGTACCTTGCAGCATAGGCACCAGAACGATCCACTTTAGTGGCATCTTTACCAGAAAAAGCCCCACCACCATGTCTAGCCATTCCGCCGTAGGTATCCACAATAATTTTCCGACCAGTTAAACCGCTGTCACCATTAGGGCCACCAATCACAAAACGTCCGGTTGGATTAATAAAAATTTTTGTTTCTTCATCTATTAAGTGAAACGGAATACACTGTTTGACTACGTGCTGCATGATATCCTTTCGTAATTGTTTGACTTCAACCGTCTCATCATGTTGTGTAGAAATAACTATTGTATCTACTCGTATAGGATTATCCTCTTGATCATATTCGACCGTTACCTGTGCCTTCCCATCTGGACGTAGATAAGTCAATCTCTCGTCTTTTCTGAGAAATTCCAATTTTTGCGTTAGTTGATGAGATAAGACTATAGGTAACGGCATTAGTTCTTCTGTTTCACTACAAGCGTAACCAAACATCATGCCCTGATCACCAGCTCCAATAGCCTTGTCTAAATGCCAATCCTCATCCACACCTTGGGCAATATCCGAAGACTGTTCTTTAAGGGAAACCAGAATCTGGCAGGTATCTAACGCAAAGCCATCCCGGTCTTCTTGATAACCAATCTCTTTAATCGTAGACCTGACAATTTCTTCTATATCAATCGTCGCTTTGGTAGTTATTTCACCCATTACAAACACAATGCCAGTATTGATCGCAACTTCACAAGCTACACGACTATAGGGATCCTGGGCAAGACAAGCATCCAATACAGCATCGGATACTTGGTCACATATCTTATCTGGATGTCCTGTCGTCACTGATTCTGATGTAAATACTCGTTTCATAATTATTCCTCACTCTCGCTTTTTTTATTCTTTTCTCTTATCATAAGATTCTTTTTTACCTCTTGCCATAGTTGATGCCTAATCCACGCTTTTTCTTGTCTAACTCATCAAAAAAACGATTAAAAGAACTCAAAAATCGCCTATTATCAGCTTAAAAAAACTGGTAATAGGCGACACATTAATTATATGGCTTGATAATAATTTGCTGATTACATTCAACTAATTGATCTCTTAATTTTGAATTAATCGTCAAGTTTACATATTTCTCACCTTGCTTAATCGTGACAGAAACGTCAAGAAAACAATTAATACCATCAATTGACAGTAACTTCACTTGTTTAGAGAATATCCTCATAACATCCTCTTGCTCAATTGGACGGGCCATTATATAATCATAGTCAAATGTCTTGTGATGATCTCTGTTCGTATTTAGAACTCGTTCGATGTACTGGAAGTACTTTTTCGGCATGAGCTCTTCTAACACTATCTCTATTTCAGAAGAGCCGTTGCATTCTCGAATCGCCTGTATGAGTCTTCGAATCGCAAAATCTGGAATAATGATAAACTCGTTGCTTTCTTCAAAATAAACGTCGCAGTTGCTCAATGGCCTACCTCCAGTGCGTTACTTATCTGTCAGCATATGCTGCTTTTAAACTTGATTTCAAATCGGCAGTAATTTTTTTTTGACAACATCTCCCGTGACAACAACTTGAAAAAACAACTTTTCCAGAATAATTCAAAATAAATTTTAACATCATTTTATTGAGATAACACTTAACATTCTTCATCCAAACTCCTCCTAATATTTACTATTGTATCGGTAACACAATATTTATCTTAAACACTTTTTCCTCTTGCTCAATATCCAAATACCCCTGATATTTTTTTAAGGCTCTCTTTACATTCGCTAAGCCATAACCATGGAAGGTACGATTCAATTTAGACGTCTTTTGAATAGGTTCCTTGATTTCAAGCATCGAGTTTCTAATCACAATAATGAGCAGATGACATCTGCGTTGAGTACTTATAAATAGAAATTTTTCTGATTCCTCCACTTTAGCTGCTGCTTCAATGGCATTATCTAGTAAGTTACCAAAAATAGTACTAATGTCTAAACTTTCGATAAATTGTCCCCCTTGAAATTCAATATCACACTCCATTCTAATCCCTTTTTCCTGAGCTAACCTGACTTTTTCACTCATAATAATATCCAAAAATTCATGCCCTGTCGCAACATAACTTTCATAGCCTTCAATTTTCTTCCTAATTGTCTCCGCAGTAGCATCATCTTTTAGCAGCAGTAGGTGATTCTTTAAATCATGATAAATCCCTCGTACATTCTCTTCATCAGATTTTCTACGTTCATAATAATCGGCTTTCAGTTCTTGCTCATAACGCACAACTTCTTCCTCAGTAGTTTTACGTTGTAGGCGAGTATAACGATCCAGGAAAAAAAGAATATAGATATAAGCGAACAGAATCGCAACTGAGCAAACTAAGTAAATCACCCGCCCTGATTGATTCTTAATTTGCGGCATCAGTATAAATAGACATTCCATCACCAACAGGAAAGGGATACTCACACATAATATTGGCATTAATTCCTTCATTGTTTCTTGATCTTTCTCTTTATTTGTTAATTTTCTTAATAAAGTCATTGAGAAAAAAAAGAGTCCTAAATATACAAGAAGAATTGAGGGAACAAAGTCTTCATAAATCATATTGTCCGCCACTACCGGCTTATTAAAGATATTCCAAATAGCAAAAGGTATTTCACTGCTAAATGTCAATACCGCACAATACACAATCCCATAAGAAAATAGTTTTAACACAGAGCAGCGGTATATAAATTGGCCTAAGGTCACTATTGTAATTATAATGAAAAAAAACTTAGGCCATATTGGAAAATCTAATCTCGTCATAGTAATACTACCAATTACTAGAGCACCAAATAGAACAGCTTGTCTCCCCTTTCCTCCTTTTAATTGTTCATTTTGCAACAGATAGAACAACATCCACGTTTCTATAACGGTGACAACGCTATCAACAATCGTATTTATCATCATATTTTTTCTCCCCAATATCTGGCTAGACTCTTCATAAAATGCTTTCTCTTCGATTGGCTGATAGGGATAATTTCGCCAGTAATTAGTTGTGCATCAGGTTGTTCAATCTTCTCAATATAGGCTAAGTTGACAATATAAGCAGAATGACAACGACAAAATCCTTGTTCCTGTAGCTCGTTTTCCAATTCCTTTAATTTTTTTGAACAGGCAATCGTACGCCCTTTAGTATGAATCAGAACCTTTCTATTTGAGGTTTCAATGTAGCTTAACTCTTTAATCAATACTTTATGGATGCCTTCTTGATTTTTTAAAACTATATAAGGCTCTTCATCTTGGGAGTATTTCTGATACCACGCATTCAATTCCATTTCCAAACGTTTGTACGTGATCGGTTTTATAAGATAGTTAAAAGCCCCTACCCGATAGCCATCTAACGAGTGCTGTAATAACGAAGTCAAAAAGATAATGCTAACAGATGTATCTCGCTGTCTTACTTTCTCTGCGGTCTTTATCCCATCTATTCCTGGCATTTTAATATCCAGAAATAAGATATCTAGATCGCCTGAATATTTTTCCAATAATTCTAGACCACTTGAAAATGTGACAACTTTTATCTCTTTTTCATTCTCTCGACCGTATTGCTTAATAATTCCACTTAATTTCGTAACAATTGCTTCAGAATCATCACATATTCCAACCCTAATCATTTTATCACTCCCTAATTCTAACATTCATACTTTAATTATAGCTGTTTACTTAGCCGCAGGGAACTGTTTCTTTCAATTAGCCCAATGACTAAAAAAAGGGCTATAACAATAATAGCTAAACAACCATACACTAAAATGTCTAATAAAATGGGGAATATGAGGTAGGATACTCCTAGGGCCAGAACTATTAAAAATAACCGTTTAATCGTTTTCTGACGAAATGCTACCTTCTCTTCTTCTGTTAACGGCTTATTTACATGATCGACTGGTGCAAGAATGAAAATGATAAGAACTGAAATCCCTGCAAACACGATAAGTAATTGATGTAAGTCTTCAGCCATCAACCAATTGATACCTAAGAAAAAAGCAATCGTACTGGAGGTAAAAATCAGAATACAATTTTTATAAGACGTCGCATGATACCCACCACAAGCCACTCGAATATAGGTAAACACCACTAGAAATAGAAGCATTTCGATTACTTTCCCCATCATAGCTGCTGCAGACAGTACAATGATATTGCTTATCATATCCGATATAAATAATTCGCACCCGTAGTGATAGGCACTAACGTGTTCTTTCTTAATGACGCTGCCCTTCGTCCAATTTGTGACAATTTTATTTGAAAGTTTACTGATCATACTTTACTCTCTCCATTTTTTAATTTGATGATTCCAGCTTAGTGTTCAGTTAATCCAAATACAGACTTACAAATACAGTGGCTCGCATAAGCAACTGTATTTGTATCGCTCTAACTCATGGCCATCAGATTTTATCATTTTTTTGTTGTCTTCTCTTTGATCTATCCTTTTCCATATTCCATCCCTCCAATCATTGTAGCATGATCTGTAACCAAATATCTTTGATTTCCGCCATTTGTGTTTTTATTAACAAGCTCTTATTCCATCATAATAGTTATTTCAACTTTTGCCATAGTTAGTGTCTAACTCATGCTTTTTATTGTCTAACTCATTAAAAACTCTGTAAGTCTATTTAAGAGACTTACAGAGTTTTTTCAAATCATACCTGTTTTCACATTTTATAACGAGTATTTTGAATCTGCCAAGGCTGCTAATCGGTTATACCCACGATTCTCGCAACCTCCCGTAAAGAAATTCGATAACCCACGTATTGATAAAGCGCTACAAGCAGGCACAACACAAGACAAATCAACGCTGCTGGGATTTCAAAACTAGAAAAAACACCATCATTTTGCCAATAAGTTAATAAATTATAGAGATAAACCAATAACGTACCTACGACAGTTGGTAATAAATAAACCTTCTGTAGTTGACTCTTGATACAGCGAATCAGATAGGCGTTGTTAGCCCCTAACTTTCTGAGATCCTCAAAGACTTGTTGATTTTGTTTTCCAATACTCTTACTTCGAGTGTAGCTAATCACCCCAACCGATGCCAACATGACGATCGACACATAGGCAAATAGTAAGAACTGAACGCCCATTTTTAAGACATTGTATTTTTGGGATAAAATTTTAATAAATGGTGCATACTTCCAATCTAGCTCTGCCTCTGGATGATCCGGCTGTAAATCAACTGTGGTATAGCCTTCATCATTCTTATCTCGATAAACGTCATAGTACATCATTACCCGCATTTCAGCATTGTTGCTTTCTGAATAGCGCTTAAAAAGCTCTTTAGAAAACTCAAAAGAATCCTCTATTTTTGGTACATTAAACAACACCTGAGAGACTTGGTTTACAGGTGAAATCCCTGCCTTTAACTTTTCATAATCTTGGTCATTTAAGATAAATCGTGACTGGTTATCCCAACCGTCTCCCATCAATAGTTCATCAAATACTTCTGTACCGGCAAATTTTAATTCTTTCCCAACTCCTGTTGTCGTATTTTCGACATAGTCCAAATCTTTGTAACTAGAGAGAATCGATTCTTGTGTTAGGCTTCCCCGAATGGTTCTGTAAGTTCCCGTTTCTACAGCAATTGTTTTTTCGAATTTTTCATTAATTTCACTGACGGAAGTAAATTGTCGATAGAAACCTTTTTTTGCATAAGTTTCAACAAGCTTTCCTGATTTATCCGGTTCTAGGAGAGTCGTGCTGGAAAGAAGCTCAATAAAGAGTATCTCTTGATAGTTTTTAATGGTCAAATTATGCTTGGCAGCTAACGCAACGACTTGATCCTCTGAAATCGACTGTGAATTATTCCCTAATTGATTGTAAGAAACATCTACAGGATTACGCTTTACGGAATTACTTCCGGCAGTCATATTTGTAGGTAAATAAAACGCGGCGTATAAAGCTCCAATAATGAGCAGTGCGATTAAAATCATGTTCCGCACCATCGAGATTCCTTGAAATTTTAACATCCCATATGAAATCAAATGTCGATAGTACTTCTGGGGATTCCTCCCTCTTTTGTGTACAGCAATGGAGTACACAAGTAAACGATACAGTCCCCAGACACTCATCAGATAAAAAATATTAGAGACGCCACTTATATACTGTTTAAAAATCGCGACATATAGATTTGGAAGAACCACCGCGATGAAAAGACCTAGGAAAAGCATCACCAAGCCTGAAATTAAATATTTTTGAGAAACTTCTTTCTTTAGTGGCTCACTCTTTCTTTGCTCATTAATAATTTCCATCACGTTAGAGCGTTTTATCCAAGAGGTAGTCATGACAAGTAACACAAGTAAGACAATAAAAGCAAAACTAAAAGCGGGGATCAAGCCTGTTAAAGATAATTGAAAATCTGTAATACCGGGTATTGCTGAAACCTTCTCAAATACCTTGCCAATCCCCAGACCTAGGATATTCCCAGTTGCGATCCCAATCAACGTTGAACAAATCGAAATATAAGTAACCTCACCAATCATTGTTCTGGCTAGCTTTCCTCGGTCTGTTCCAAGAGCCAAAAAGACACCAACTTGACGACTCTTTTGGCGAAGAAACAAGCCAGCTGCATAGATAACGAAAATAAAACAACCGACTATCGCTATTCCAAAAATGAAATAAATAATTTTTCTCGTATCCCCACCAGCTGGTAACGTTTCTTGAATAAACGGACTAAATAAAACAGCAAAGAAAGAAGAAACTAACAGATTCGCAAAGAGCAAGCACCCTTCAAACTGACGATAATCTTTGCGATCTTTTTTTCGCAGTTTGCGGAAAAGTTTACTTAAGGTCATCTTACTCACCACCATTCAAATCTTGGAGGACACCTAACAGTTCATTCAAGAATGCTTTTCTGCTTCCTTCTCTCACTAGCTCCTGGTAGACTTGGCCGTCTCGCATCATAATAATGCGATCGCAGTAGCTAGCTGAAAAAGTATCATGAGTTACCATAAAAATAGTTGCTTGTAGTTGTTTCTGAGCATTCTTGAAGGCATTGATTACCGCTTCACTAGATTTACTATCCAAATTTCCTGTCGGTTCATCTGCTAAAATCATCAGAGGATCATTCATTAAAGCACGAGCAACCGCCACTCGCTGCTTTTGACCACCAGATATTTCAGCTGGATATTTGTTACTAATTCCGTTAATTCCAAACATATCCAGTAATTTTTTTGCTTTTACTTCCATCTTTTTGTATGGCGCATCTATAATCACTTTCGGTACACAGACATTTTCTAAGACGGTTAGACCATCAAGAAGCATAAAATCCTGAAAAACAAAACCCAATTTTTCATTTCTAACGCTGGCGATTTGTTTCTCATTCAACACAGACAAATCTTGTTCATCTAGGAGAATATTCCCCTTCTCATAGGGAATAAAACAAGAAATACAGTTCAACAAGGTCGTCTTCCCACTACCAGAAGGGCCCATTACGGCAACAAATTCCCCTTCATTGACTTCAAAATTAACATCTCTTAACACATCATATTTCGTTTTTCCATTGGTATAACTTTTATATAAACCATTAACACTTAGCATTGATAATTCCTCCTTAGTAAGCTTTTAATAAATAGTCTGTCGTAATCGGAAAGACATGTTTGTCCTTGACCCCAAAGACTTGATCAAAATGGGTACACTCTTCTAAATTATGAGTAATACAGATAATAATCTTCTCTCCCTTCAATTTCTTTAAAATATCAAATAACTTATTTCTTCGCTCCAAGTCAATCGAAGCGGTACTCTCATCGAAAATGATCACATCAGATTCTCTTAGAAGGGCTCTTAGAATATCTAAACGCTTTTTTTGCCCGCCAGATAAGTTATTCCCTCCAGAGCTTAATTCTGTCTCCCACTGTTTAGGAAGTCGCATAATATCTTCATAGACGTCTAACAATTTACTAAGCCGAATCATTTGAGAAGAATCTACTTGATTCCCCATTGTTAAATTTTCTAAAACTGAGCCTTCATAAAATAAGGAGTCTTGGGCAACAAATGCGATTTTTCCACGAATACTCTTTAATGAGAGGTTTGCCATATCATGCGCATTCACATGGATAACACCGTCAGCTGGTGGATATAGCCCCAGCAACAATTTAACTAATGTTGATTTGCCACAACCGCTTCCCCCAATGAACGCATACATTTTCCCCTTTTGAATGTTCAAATTAATATTTTCCAAAATAGTATCAGATTTTGTGTACTTGAACGCAACGTCTGTAAATTGAAGATGATTAACGGGTTCGTCAGAAATATCATGCCCTTCGTCGGATTCTTCCTCATAAGCCAGAACACTTAACAATCTCTTCATAGCTATCAACACACTTTGATAGCTATTATTGAATTCTGAAAAAAAAGTCAAGGGGCCAATTAACATACTCTGATAATTAATTAATGCCGTTACCGTCCCAATTGTTAATCTTCCAGCAAAGATTCCGATTCCGCCAATTAACCAAATACCACCAGACAATAGATAATTCAAGAGTCCGCCAATATTAAGATTCATGGAATAGTTCACTTCCAAAGCCATTTGTAATTTATATTGTCGTTTATAAGCATTGTCAAATTTTTCGTTTACATATTGATAAGCGGAGTACAACTTCGTAATTAGAACATTTTTGTAGTTTTCTGAGAGGGCTCCTAGTGACTTCTCATTGCCCTCCATACTTTTTTCTGCTAGATCCTTAATTCTTTTCCCCCAGAACTTATTATTCATCACGTAAACTGTCAATAATACACAAGAAATAAGAATGACGCGCCATTCCATTCGGATAATCATAAAAGCTGCCATAATAAAAGTCACGGCATTGCTTAACGTCTTCACTAACATATAGCCACAGTTTTCCTTAATTATTTCAACTTCACGATTAAATTTCGATAATACACTATTCAAACTATGATCGTCGAAATAAGAATATTTCATTAAGGAAATTTTCTGATTCAACTCAATCCGAAGAGTCTTCGTAATGTTCTCGGCTATTCTTGCCAGTAAGAAATCCTTACATACATTAAGAATTGACGTTCCAAGAAAACAGACTAACATGATTATTATCATCAGCCAAAATTGTTGAATATCTTTTTGTGGAAATACTTTGTCCAGCAGTCTCTGATAAACTAATGGAATACACATTGTCAAAAAACTTTGTGTAAAGGTTGTTAGACAAACTAGCGTAAAATAGATTTTTTCCTCTAGCACATATTTTTTTAAGAAATAGCGATATACGTGATGCATGAGTTTCTCCTTTTACTTATAATTTTTGATAGCTTCAACTCTAAGGGGATCATCCTACTCTAATCAATTGCTTATTTTCTGACTGCGAAAGTTTTTGTGCGTTCAGCTGAACGTTATTTTTTCATCAATCACCTCTCTCAAAAAATCGGTTAAGGCTTGAAAATTGTCTTTATTACTTTTTCGACGATCATAATAAAAAAGATTGAAATGAATCATTGCTCGTTTAGATAAGCATTTACTATCTACTTTTTCCATAACTCCACCATTCTCAGCAACTTCAGCAATACATGGTCCCGGACAAAAATAATTTTCTGGACAAGTTTGACAGACTAGATTTTGACTGACTAAAAATCTATTTCTCATTTCTTCATCAAGCATTTTCTGATCTAAATTCTCTACAATTTCAGCCATCGTCTTAGAACGGATATTCCCCATGGAATAATCTGATTCTTTGAAATTTCCACACATATACGTTGTCCCATCTGAAAAGATAGATAAAATTTTACCAAATGCCCCACATGATTTTTTAGGTTGCAAATTATCTAAGTAACCAAGAATAAACCGATCATCAAGATAATCCTTTTCCAATAAATAGGAAAAATAATGATAATACTTCTGAACCATCTCTATTTCTTGTGACTCTTCCCTTTGATAGCGTCCACTGTCAATCGCGCGGCCAACTAAGGTGACAATGCGAAGCGTTAAAATCCCTTCATATTCTTCACATAGATCAGCTGCATCTCGAAAGTAAGGTTCACTATCTTCATCTAATACGAAAGAAAGTGAGAGTGTTAAATTATTTTTCCGAATTCTTCTGAAAATCTTCTTCATTCTGAGTAGGAGCGTTATATTCTCAAAAATATTTTCAATACTGATTTCCACTGTTGAAACATATTCTTTTACTTCATCGATAAACTTTTCTGTCAATAATAGCCCATTAGTTTGTAGTAGCACTCTTTCTTTCCCAAATGCTTCGGCAAACACTTCCAATATTTTAAGAATGTCTTTTCTCATGACAGGCTCTCCGCCGGTGATAATAATTTTTTTAGGAGAGATCTCTTTTAGTTTGGGAATCAGCATCTTTTGAATTTCGTCAAGTGTCAAGTCCTCTTCTGTGCTAACATCTGGACCAGAATTCATTGTACAAAAGGAGCACTGCAAATTACACTTATTGGTGACAGAAAAATAGATACTTCGAATATTGCTAGTCTCAGTCCCACCGCCAAACAAATCAAAATCATTATGAAACTTTTCAATTAATTGCTCTTTCTTTTCTAAATCTTGGCAAATAGCCGTATAGTATTGCTTGCTCATTCTTGCCCAATGATTATTCTCTGGATTAAGGAAAACAATCCGATTGTTTCCTTCATATTGAATCAGATTTTCGAATTTCTTCGTTAAATCCATGATTACACCTCCTCACATTGTTAAACGAGAAATAACTTCTTCGTTTTCTTTATAGATATCTACCATTAACAATCGAGTCCAACACAGCATCGGTGCTGGTTCATGAGGATTTCCTGTTTTGGCAATATTCATCATGACACAACTCTTTTCTGTGCACAGATTGTATGCGGCACACGACCGACAACGTTCATTTTTAATCGAATCAAACTGTTTTAACCAGTTAATCTTCTCTGAATCAAAGCCAGCGTCAATATCACCTAACTCCACTTGTTTATCTAGATTCCCAGGGCAGGCGTACAAGCTACCATCATGTCTGACATAAGAGGAAACAATACCTGCACCACACTCGTAAAATTTCTTACAAGGTTCTCTATCCCTCATTTCAACTAGAGAGGACGCAAAACTCCACCTAAACCCTTTACCTTGATAGGCTTTTTTTATAAAAAAATCAAAAATTTTGCGTATTTCTGACGCTAGACCATTCATTTCTTGTTCTGTCCACTCACTATAATAATCAATACCTGTATCAATCAACCTAAAGCCGACTTCTGTCACGAGATATTCAACAGATTCGGCATAATTCTGATAATTATTATTGGTCACTACATTGGTAACTTGTACAAGTTTATTCGTTCTTTTTTCAAACTCTCTCACGTAACATAATTGAGAGATAATCCGATCATGTACACTGTACTTCGTTTTTGAGACACGATTACGGTCATTTACTTCTTTAGTACCGTCTATACTTATCTTTAAACTAAAGTTCTTCTCCACTAGGAAATCAACAATCGCCTGATTAAATAACGTCGCATTAGTTGTCACACTGTATCGTAGATAATTATTCGCCTTTTGATTTTTTTCTTCTATATAGGAAATAATCTCTTTAATCATTGGAAAATCAATAAAACTTTCTCCACCAACAAAATCAAATAGTAATTCTCGGTCTCGATGTGCCCGGACCTTTTCAAAAGCCATATCAACCCCTTTATAAGCTGTATCAATCGACATCTTACTTCCATTCTTTTCACCCAGATAACAATATGTGCAATTTAAATTACATTTTTGATTTACTTCCAGTGTCATCGTGTACATTTTATCACCTAATTTCTTCTTGTTTTTCTTCAATGATCACTTGAAGCATTGTTTCACTTAATGGAATACTTTTTTCTTCAGCTTTTTCTAAATAGTAAAAAAGTCTTGCACTTTTCCTTCGATACATTTCTTTTAGGACATACAAATTATGCTTGTAGAGCAATCTCTCTAACTTACAAGTCATCTGGCTATGAACATTAAGCTTTCCTGTTTTAAAGTAATTGTAGAAACCACATTTAGCCCCTGTACAAGTGAAGGCGATATCACATTCATGACATTTTGATTTTCCTGAAACATTTTTTTTGATTGAATTGACAAACTTGGACTCGTCTAAACCACTCTTAACTTGCCCAAGATTCCATTCAGAATCATTGACGACATAGCCACAAGGAAACAATTCTCCTTGACTATTAATGACAATATGTCCAGCCGTACCTCCTGAACAATACTTAGGTGTCCTAGCTGCAACAAATATTGATAATTTGAAATCATAAAGATTCAAAATCAAGTCTTTGCTCTCTGACACTCGATTAAGATAAAGATTATCAAGTTGCTCATATTGATAATCCAGCTCACTTAACGCTTCTTCTGACCAATGGCCAACTGTATCCACCCCGATATGAATCTTTTTAATCCCCATATCATAGAAATGTCTGACATTAGCGCTCAGTAAGTGTATATTATTCTGGGTAGCCGTCATACGTACTGAAAAGTACAAGCCACTCTCTTGCAATTGTTCCATATTGGCAATGATTTTACCGTATACATCTTTACCGTCAACACTAACTCGATTAAGATTATGTGTCTGCTTATCACCATCAATACTTATTGAAACATCAAAAGAATGATTCTTAAACAATTCAATCAATTTTTCATCTAGAAGAACACCATTAGTCGTAATAGCATACCTAAAGTTATTACTCGCTTCTGAGTATTCTTTCTCAACAAGATCAATAAACTCATAAATTTTCTTTTTATTCATTAACGGCTCTCCGCCTAAAAAAGTTAAATTAATATCTTCTTCACCTTGATTGTTTGCCATTATAAAATCCAAAGACTTCCGTAATCCTTCAGATGACATAATTTTCTTTCTTTTTTTATCCCCTTCATAACAATAGCTACAACGTAAGTTGCATTCTTCACTTAAATAAATTGTACACTCCATGATCCTTCTCCTTGCAATTTAGATTTCAAAATAGTCAGCTGTATTTTATTCACTCATATCCCCCCATACTTACGCTTTGATATGGAGTCATATGACTAAATTAATTCAAGTAGTCACCTTATCGCTTTAAAACGATTAGATAGTCGTTCATCGGTTCCCTACCTGAATTAAAAATAGTCCTGATCGTCAGCTAATTCTAGTCACCAACCATAATTTTCTTAGTTGATATGAGAAACTGCTGGGCCGCCAAAGGCACAATCATTCAAGCATTTTTGCTTATGAGTAGAGCAATACGCGTATCCCTCTGCCTCATCATCTTTCTCCTCCTGTTTTCCTACAGTATCTGGTGTGTCGTTATTTCCTTTTTTCAAGTTCTTGTTTTCGTCTTGGCTCATATTAACATCCTCTTCTTCTTTTAGTTTTTGAGATCCAGTATTGCGCTATACGTTCTCAATTTTTTAGCACTGGCCTGTTGCTGACTCTAAGTTATCATGAATTATTTACTCAAACCTTGCTTCATGTCTAACTGATGCCTTTTCATGTCTAACTCAACATTTTTTATAGAGAATTTCAGCAGGTTGAGTTTTATCCATTGATAAATGATGTAGGTTGATGCAGATGTAAGAAACTAAGCTAGAACAAAACCTTTAACTAATTTAAATACCGCCAAATCAAGGAGTTTGATTTGGCGGTATTTCTAGTTCCTTATTTTTTTAAAACAAGAGATTTGGCACTTATGATCCCACCACCCTCTTTGTTCAGCTGTCATCACTTGCTCAGTACCTAAGCCCATGAACTCCTATTTATAGGGAAGTTGCTTTATCGTTTAATCTAATCAAAGCCCCAGGTGATTCGAACCAAACTACATTCACTATCAGTTACTAAATTGACTTGCTTTGCCCTCTTCTCCTGGTTATTTCATCATGTGAATGTCCCCAAATGCATCTACTTTCATAGTGGGTGGCTTTGATTCATTATCAGCATTTAAAAAGCTATTAATATTTTTCCATATAATCTCCAATATTAACTATACTTTCTCTAAATATCCCATGTCCTTGCAACAGGTTTAGCCCCCTAATCGACTAATTGATCGGAACACCTTTCTTCACAACAAAAAAAAAACAGAGCGTTTCACCCTGAATTTTTCATCTTATCCTCATTCCTGACCTTCAGAGATACTCGCCATGATTTCGTTAAAATAAGTCATGTAACTATCCGCTAACTTAAATGATTCTAGCTCTCTGCAAATTTCTAATGCCCGATTGACTTTTTTAGTCCCCTCGGCTATTTTATTTATTTTTAATAAATACAATCCTTCAGAATACATCAGAAGATTTTTCTCATACAGGTAGGTTTGAGAATTGATCAACTGATCAATTTCTTGTTGAAATTGATAGCTTTGATCTATTTTGTCGTTTAGTAGGCAAATCAGATTAGCGTTGAGTAAAATATGAATAATCATCTTTCGGTGTTCATTATTACTTTGAAAAAACTTTGTTTTACGAGAAATTTCTTCCGATAAGATGATCACTGTTTGGATTGGTATTGCCGATATGGAATTGCCAAATAGTACAATTTCATAATACGTCCAATCGTCTATTGCAAATAAATAATCTGTCAGTAATTCTACATCTTCATCCTTGACTGTTTTACAATCATTTAATTCATCGTTCATAATTGATATCATCAAATAATTATATCTGTTATTTATATTTCCAGTCTGCTGCCATTTTGAATATTCCTCATTTGATAGTCTTAATAATTCCTCAGTATCTCGATTCGTATAAGCCTTTCTAATCTGTTTTACTAATTGTTGGAGGTTGCTCTTCTCGTAATTATTACACAGCAAATCAAATTCTTCTAAGGTGATATTTATTCTATTAAGCAATTTGACAAATTTTGACAGAGATACATCGTTTAACCCTCGTTCAAACTTTGATAATTGCCCGACTGATAATATCCCTTCAGAAACTTCAATGATACTCATTCTTTTTTCATTTCTTAGTTCTCTAAAAAAATTTCCATAGTACATAGTAATCTCTCCTTAGAAAGTTATTCACATATGCAAAATATAACCGACTCAATTAATTCTATGGTAACATAAGAAGAGGCTCATTAGAAACGAAATGGAGGGATAGTTAATGGACATCGTAATAATCACACCACGCGGAGGCGGTTTAGTCGTAGTAGGACCTTAGTTCTCAGATTAATGATAACTATGTTCCAACGACTTACTTGCTATATAGCGTCCCTTACTAAGCTCACTTAGTAAGGGATTTTTTCATTTTATTGTGTTGCTAGATTACTGATTTCATTAGTGACTATATGATTCGTTTGGACGCATCGTGGTCTTAGTAAAAAGTGAGGGTTTAAGAAGGTATCGTGACCAGCTAAACTTTTAAGATGTCGAGTTATTATTTTCGCATATCATAAATGTTCTAATCTTTATTTTTTTCAAGTTTATTACCATTTACGTTCCTAAAATTGGATATCGTCCTATTATGCTTCTCAAATAATTGGTTAGCTATGTTCATTTCCCTCGTGCCTTCCTTTATAACTAACTATTATGAAGCAAAAAAAATACGATCAATACCTAATTGAAGAAAGATTTGCGGACTTAGAAATTGGTCGGACTGTTTCTGAAAAAGAAATGATTGAAGCGTTTGGTGACTATGGCTGGGGTGAGTCATATGACTCTCTATTCTGACAGTTTTAGAAGCGGATTGAAGGTAAAATATCGGAATGGTCAAGGGATTATGGCTTTTCACCTACTAACATTTCTGACTTTGTCAGGTCTATTTATAAAGGAATTGAACTAACTAAAAGGAGACCTCATCTCTTTACTTATTTAAGCAACCACTTATTGCCTGTTAATCGGCAAATAATATGCCCTCTTTTAACGAATTGCTCATCAAAAGAAACCATTATTAGTTGGCATCGTCTATCATCAAAAATAGATGCCGCTTCCTTTCTATTTTTTTCTCACTTAATCTCATTTTTACATGTTAAAGAAAAATAATTTACTAATCGACTAGTCAATTTCAAGTTACCAATGGCCACTCTCATAGCGAATAAGCTTCATCACCCACCTATAAATGATGGGTGATGAAGTTCTAAATTGAGTTAAAACTATCTAAAGAAATCAATTGTTTAGAACTACTTAGTGTTTTAAACCAGTGGGCTGACTTTTTAGGATAACGTTTTTGCGTGTCAAAATCCACGTAAAACAATCCGTATCTTTTATTGTAACCATTTGTCCATGAAAAGACATCCATTAAAGACCAGATAAAGTAACCTTTGACATTAATGCCTTGAGAAATGGCTTGTTGAATGGCTTCTAAATGCAGAAAGACATACTCAATGCGGTTATCATCTGCAACCGTGCCATTTTCAAGAATATCTTTATCTCCCATTCCATTCTCGGTTATGTACAACTTGTTATAATGAGGATATCTTTTACTTATGTAGACTAACATGTCTAATAACCCTTGGGGATAAATCGGCCAGTCCCAATCAGTCGCAGGAATCGCTGGATTATTGACTCGCTCACCAATTCCTTTAAGAGCGAAAATACTACTACCTTTTTCACCACTACCATTATGATGAATAAGCGACTCGCCATCATAAGCAGATAAGAAATGGCTGGCATAATAATTAATTCCAAGAAAATCAAGTTGTTCAGCTGCTAAAGTCAACACCTCAAATTCTTCTGGTGTTGTCTTTAACACACCCTTATTTTTTTCCAGCACCTTGTTAATGATGTCCATGGTATCTTCTTGATAACTTCCTATTAATGAGCCATCAAGAAGAAACTGATTTGCGACAAGGTGCTCATTCTTTGCAGCTTGAGCACTTGAAGGAAGCTCATCGATGGGATATTTTGATTCTAAAATATGAACAATACCGATTTCACCAGGATAGTTAGTTTCTTTAAAGATCTTTACGACACGGGCGTGCCCGACTAACATGTTATGCATCGATTGAATCGCTTTTGGGATATCGTAGTTGATATTTGGTGGGAAATGGCCAATGATATATTGGCCAGCCACAACGGACCAGGGTTCATTAATTGTAATCCAATAGTTGACTTTACTTGAGTATTCTTTAAAACAAAAACTTGAAAAGTCAACATAAGCATCCACCATTTCGTTTGATAACCAATCTCCTTTTTTATATAATGCTTCTGGTGTATCAAAGTGATGGAGTGTCACAAATGGCTCAACCTTATTTTTTAGGCACTCATCAATCAGAGCATGATAGAAATCAATGCCATTCTGATTGGGTTCTCCCGTACCATCTGGAAAAATACGAGACCAAGCAATGGAGAGGCGAATACCATTGACACCAAACTGCTGACATAATGACAAATCCTCTGGATATTGATGATAAAAATCGCTGGCAACGCTTGGATCAAAAACGCCTTGATTCTTTAAATAGTCATCCCAATAGGTCTTCCCTTTCCCACCAAGGTTGACAGCTCCTTCTGCCTGATACGCTGCTGTCGCTGCCCCAAATATAAAGTCTTCTTCAAATTGATTCATAACACAGTCCTCCTAGACACTTAATTAATGACGGTCACAATTTGCTGATACACTGATAATGTCTCTGAATCCAATTGACTATCTGTAATTAAATAGTCAATGTCATCAAGACTATAAAAACGATAAAAATCTTGTTTATTAAATTTACTGTGGTCAGCTACGATGTATTTTTCCTTCGCACTGTCTAATATTAATTTTTGACACAGTCCCTCTTCTTCATTGGAATTAAACACATAATTCTCAGAAATAGCATTGACACCAATAAACGCTTTATCAACATAGATTGTTTCAATAAAATCATTAGTGATGGTTCCGACAAATGAACCTGTTTTTCCTCTATAAGTGCCACCAATAAGAATCAAATCAAACCGACTATCATGTTTGAATTTGTCAAAGACATGAATGGAGTTAGTGACAATTCTTGCTTCCTCAACAGTCAGATAATCGTATACGAACTCGATTGTTGTACCAGATCCTAAAAAAATCGTTTCTCCATTGGCAATTAATTGAGCAATGGATTGGGCAATTTCACTTTTCTCTTGCAAATGAATATTTTTCTTCTCTAGATGAGTTAGTTCCGAAAAAGATAACTCATTCTTTTCATTCAATTTTGCGCCACCATGCATCCGCGTTAATAATCCCTCTTGCTCCATCTCTTTTAGATCTCGCCTAACGGTCATTTCAGTCACATTCAATTTCTCAGCAATAAACGCTACTTTCAGTCTTTTCTTTTCTTGTAATAATTCAATAATTTTTTCTTGTCTATTTATTTTCATAAGAAAGCACCCTTCCCCAATGTTAGTTAATGTTCAATTCAAGTTTATTATATAAATTACAGTTTGTCAACGAACATAAAACAAACAACAGAAAACAAAATAAAACTACAATCGAACAAAAAAGGATTGACAAAGAACATGTACCCGGTATATCATGTTTTTGTAACCGATATTATTTAAAAATACGATGAAAAGGAGACGAGTAGTTATGAATAAAGAAGAAGTCGCGATGATTGGTTTTGAGGTTGTCGCCTTTGCAGGTGAGGCCAGATCAAAGTTAATGGAGGCATTAAATGCAGCCGAAGCTCAAGATTTTACTAGGACAGATGTCTTAATCGAAGAAGCTCACGCCAGCTTAATGGAAGCCCATAAGTCGCAAACAAAACTATTAGCGATGGAAGCTGGTGGAGAAAATGTAGAAATTGGGTTCATTATGGTTCATGCTCAAGATCACTTGATGACGACAATGTTATTAAAAGATACGATGAAACACTTAATCAATATTTATAAAAAATAGGAAAGAGGAGAAAAAATGAATATTTTGATTAATCGAATTGAAAAAATGAAACCGTTTTTCGAAAAAATCTCCAACAATCCATATTTACGAGCCATTCGTGATGGATTTATTAGTTTGATTCCAATCATCCTGTTCTCAAGTGTTTTTTTATTAGTGGCATATGTTCCTAATATTTTTAATTTTTATTGGAGTTCTGGTGTTGAAGCAACATTAATGAAGGCATACAATGCGTCAATGGGCATTTTAGGTTTAATGATGTCTGCAACAGTTGCTAAGAGTTTAACTGATAATTTTAATAACAAACTGCCGAAAACCAATCAAATTAATAATACATCGACCATGTTAGCAGCTTTTATTGGATTTATTTTGATTGGTGTTGATTTTGTAGATGGAAACTTATCATTAGGTTTTATGGGAACAAAAGGATTATTGACGGCCTTTGTGGTTGGGTTTGTCGTTCCTAATATTTATCGTTTCTGCATTAAACATAATATTACGGTTAAGATGCCAGAGGAAGTACCTGGGAATATTTCACAAACCTTTAAAGATTTGATTCCCATAACGGTATCCACTACTATGTTTTGGTTATTTGATTTAGGATTTAGAAACTTATTTAAGGTTGGTTTCTCAGAAAAAGTATTAGAAGTATTTCAACCAATTTTCACTGCTGCTGACGGCTATTTTGGCTTAGCTTTGATTTTTGGCGCTATGGCCTTCTTCTGGTTTGTCGGGATTCATGGACCTTCGATTGTGGAACCGGCTGTCTCTGCAATCTATCTCTCAAATGTCACCATGAATTTACAACTGTATCAGGAGGGAGCACATGCCGATAAGATTTTATCTCAAGGAACCCAATATTTTGTCGCTACATTAGGTGGAACAGGTGCCACCCTAGTGATTACGTTAATGTTTGCCTTTCTAGCAAAGTCCAAACAATTAAAAACCATGGGGAAAGCCTCAGCTGTCCCCGTCTTGTTTGGTGTTAATGAACCGATTTTGTTTGGTGCGCCACTGGTCTTAAATCCAATCTTCTTTATTCCCTTTATCATAACCCCCATTATCAATGTTTGGTTGTTTAAGTTTTTTGTCGATGTGATAGGAATGAATGGGTTTATTTATAACTTACCTTGGACAACCCCTGGACCATTAGGTTTAGTCATGGGAACAGGCTTTGCCTTACTATCGATTGTGTTAGTGGGAATTTTATTAGTGGTAGACTTCCTCATTTACTTTCCATTCTTTAAAGTGTATGACAGCGAGATGTTAGCAAAAGAAGCCGCTGGTCAGAGCCATGAAGGACTGGCTGACATACAAGATGATAAACCAGTCGTTCTGGCAGTAGATGATTCAATTAAAGGTAACAATATTCTCGTGCTTTGTGCTAACGGAGCCACTAGTTCAATGTTAGCCAATGCCATCAAAAAAGGCGCTAAAGAGAAAAATATCTCCCTTGATTCAACAGCAATGGCCTATGGTCAACATAAAGAGATTATCGCGGATTTCGATTTAATTATACTGGCTCCGCAAATGGCTTCCATGCTATCGGAACTTGAAAGTGAAACAGAAGGCATTAAAACCAAAGCAGTGTCAACAACTGGCCTTGAATATGTCAATTTAACCAGAGAACCTGAAAAAGCATTAGAATTTGTTTTCACGAAACTAAAATAATCAGACAGAGGAGAATTGTGATGAATGTTTATCTTTGTTCTAATCAAGAGGGATTCAGACTTAAGGAGGTGGTAAAAAAAGAATTAAACACTCATCACTATCACGTCCATGACCTAAGTGAGGTACCTCATCCAGATTTTGTTGACTCGGTGGAAGCTTTAGTAACATCGTTACATCGCGATCAAAATGGCCTTGGTATCGCCTTTGATGACTACGGTGCTGGAAGTTTTATTGCCGCCACCAAACATAAGGATATCATAGCAGCTGAAGTTTCTGATGAACGCTCCGCTTATATGACAAGGGAACATAACAGTTCTCGAATCATTACCTTGGGCCAGGAAATTGTTGGAAACGAATTAGCTAAAAATATCGTGTTAGCATTTTTAGAAGCGGATTATGAAGGCGGTCGCCATCAAATCCGTGTCGACATGCTAAATAAAATGCTTTAAGGAGGATGAAAATGAGAATAGCAATTGGATGCGATCATATCGTAACTGGAATCAAAATTGATGTCGCTGATTTCCTAAGAGAAAAAGGACATGATGTCATCGATGTTGGCACACATGGTTATACTAGAACCCACTACCCCATTTACGGAAAAAAAGTAGGCGAGCTCGTTGCTAAGGGCATCGCCGATCAGGGGATTGTTATTTGTGGCACTGGCGTTGGTATTACTAATGCTGTCAATAAAGTGCCAGGTGTCAGAGCTGCCTTAGTCAGAGACATGACAACGGCGTTATATGCCAAAAAGGAATTAAATGCTAATGTTTTAGGTTTTGGTGGAAAAGTAACAGGCACATTTCTTATTTGCGACATTATCGAGGCTTTTTTTAAAGAAAATTATCTAGAAACCCCCGAAAATAAGCGATTGATTCAAAAACTCAGTCAATTAGATGAAAATGTTGATCCATCACAAGAAGATCCCCATTTTTTTGATGAGTTTTTCACAAAATGGGAGGCTGGCTTTTACCATGATTAAGGAGGAAAACATGTTATTAAAACGAAGTCTTACTGAAAACAAACGTTATCATATGGAACAATTATCAACCACAACTGGTATCATTGCCGCTCTTGCGATTGACCAGCGGGGAGCTTTAAGGAAAATGTTAGTTGCGGAAGGATTTGAAGGTGATACTGAGCAAGCCATTGTTAAATTTAAACAATTAGTGTCTGAGGAACTAACCCCCTATTCCTCCTCTATTTTATTGGATCCAGAATATGGTTTACCTGCCTCTAAAGTTAAAGCGACTGGCTCAGGTCTTTTACTTGCTTATGAGCAAACTGGCTATGATGCATCAGAAGCAGGCCGTTTCCCTGATTTGATTCAAACTTACTCTGCCTTGCGACTGAAAGAAGATGGGGCTGATGCAGTAAAATTTCTACTTTATTATGATGTAGACGAAACAGCAGAAATCAATGAGCGGAAACATGCTTTTGTTGAGCGGATTGGCTCTGAGTGTCTGGCTGAAGATATTCCTTTTTATTTAGAATTATTGTCATATGATGCTACTAATTCAGATAATGGCAGTCAAGAATTCGCTAAAATAAAACCCCATAAAGTATCAAACATGATGGTTGAATTTTCGAAAGACCGCTACCATGTAGATGTTTTAAAAGTGGAAGTCCCTGTTAATATGAATTACGTTGAAGGATTTGCTAGTTCTGAAGATGATGTGGTTTACACTCGAGATGAGGCATTAGGTTATTTTAAAGAACAGAGTAATCAAACCAAACTACCTTTTATCTTCTTAAGCGCAGGCGTCAGTGCTAAATTATTTCAAGATACCTTGTATTTTGCAAGAGAAGCTGGCTCTGAATTCAACGGTGTTCTTTGTGGTCGCGCAACTTGGAAAGCGGGTGTCAATGTGTTTGTTAATGAAGGTGAAGCCGCCACACGACAGTGGCTGCGCACAACTGGAAAACAAAACATGGATGAGTTAAATAAAACATTAGCTCATACAGCAACAACCTGGCATAGCAAATTCATCTAAAAGGGGGGCTTTCAATGATCTTAACGGTGACACTGAATCCATCTGTTGATATTTCATATCCTCTTGACTCTTTAGCTATTAATCAAGTAAACAGATGCACGTTAACAAGAAAAACCGCTGGTGGCAAAGGGCTAAATGTGACTCGGGTTATCCATCAAATGGCTGTCCAAGTTAAAGCCACTGGACTTTTAGGTGGGGCACTCGGGACATTCATTGAAGAACAACTGGACACTCAACAAATCGACCATCATTTCGCTAAGATTAAGGGTGAGACACGAAACTGCATCGCGATTTTGCACGATGGTGACCAACAAACTGAAATTTTGGAAACAGGTCCAACTGTCTCGAAAACAGAGCTGGCACGATTTGAAAAAGTGTTGATTGACGATAGCAAAGAGGCGTCTGTTGTAACCCTATCAGGAAGCTTACCTAATGGTGCGCCACCCTCTTATTATGTTAATTTATTGAAAAAATTAAAGGATACTTCAGCTAAAGTGATCCTTGATACGTCTGGAGACAATTTAAAGACTGTATTAGAAGCAGCCTTCAAACCATACGCTATTAAACCTAATTTGGAAGAGTTAGAA
The DNA here is from genome assembly GCF_963518325.1 of uncultured Vagococcus sp. Taxonomy (NCBI): domain Bacteria; kingdom Bacillati; phylum Bacillota; class Bacilli; order Lactobacillales; family Enterococcaceae; genus Vagococcus; species uncultured Vagococcus sp. The sequence goes on from NZ_CAUQJB010000008.1 coordinate 147,728, forward strand.
GAATTAACCAACACAAAAATCCAACATGATGACAGTAAACTTAAAGACCTATTGAGAGAACCATTATTTGCTGGTATTCCATTAATCGTTGTATCTTTAGGAAAAGAAGGTGCTTTTGTTAAATTTAAAGAACATTTCTACCGCGTTAAAATTCCCAAGATAACTGTCATCAATCCAGTAGGAAGTGGTGATTCTGCCGTAGCGGGATTAGCCATCGCCCTAGAAAAGGCTGCTGATATTGAGGAGACATTAAAAACTGCTATGACTCTAGGAATGCTAAATACAATGGAAAGTCAAACTGGTTTTGTGAACAAAAACAATTTTGAGACTTATTTCAATCAAATTATTTTATTAAAAAATTGATTTTCTCTCATGACAAAAGCTTTTAATCTCCTTATCAACAGTACTTGTTCAAACTTTTCTGAAACCACTTTAAGAGGCTGGGACAATAGTCCCAGCCTTTACCATTTTACCAAGCAACCTAAAAGAGATAGCCTCTAAAAATCTGCTCGCTGAGATTTCCTCACAGATCTTATGGAACTCCATTCAAAAACTGATATCCTATTAGTTTATTCCACTGATAAGTCTTCAGTTTTGTATTCTGTATAGCCTTCGTATTAATCGCTTATATTAATTCCCTTCATGTAAGTTTGCCGACTGTTAACCAAATTGATACGGGCATGATCCATAAGCTATCTAATTTCCATATCATTAACTGGACTAAGCTCCATAGCGGATAAGTCATCGTCTTTATCAATTAAATTCCAATCGACAACTCGCTTCAATGCCTTCTTTCATGCAAGCAAAGAGAGGCATCCAGGCTTATTCCAGTTACACCGCGAATTTTCCTATAAAACGAACTCTCAAGACGCAAAAAAGATAATGAGCGAGAGACTAACTCTTCATTCATCATCTTTATAAATCCATTTATCCTATTCGACAAAAAAATCAATTTAACTTTCACTTATTTCATAAAAAAGATTCAACTGCTCTCTCACATACTCATTTACATAATTTGAAATATACCACAGCTTATTGTGAAAAAAACTGATAGTTAACTGTTACTAACGAGTGGCAACATGATCGATCAATCGAATGATAACGACTCCTCCACTAATTAAAATAATGAGATGACTAATCTTAGTTATTCACTTTCTACTTTCCGTTATTTTATCTAATTCAAAAAAAACTGGCATGTAACCTTTAAGCGTACATTCAAATGGCTGTTTTCGTTATATTCAAACATTGCTAACCGCTGAGACACATAGGGGATCTGAATGAAAATAAGTCATGAAAGGTTGTTTCAACTAATCCCTTTAAACGCGACATCCCTTCAAGTAGCTCAAAGTCATTTGTTATTTATATAAAATTACATTCATT